>WGGB01000171.1 GCA_015491935.1 Alteromonadaceae bacterium | reverse complement strand
TTCATACCCGCCGCAATAGATTTTAAACCTTCATTAACGATTGCTTGCGCTAAAACAGTGGCAGTAGTGGTACCATCACCCGCTTCGTCATTGGCTTTAGAAGCAACTTCTTTCACCATTTGTGCGCCCATGTTTTCGAATTTATCTTCTAACTCGATTTCTTTAGCAACAGATACACCATCTTTAGTGATTATTGGTCCACCAAAAGATTTGTCTAATACTACGTTACGACCTTTAGGACCCAATGTTACTTTTACCGCGTCAGCTAATACGTTTACGCCTTTTAGCATTTTTACACGGGCGTCATTTCCAAATAATACGTCTTTTGCAGCCATGTTATTTATTCCTCAAATTTGATTTTGTTACACTATTTACAGAACTAGTGTTCTGTCTATATTAAATTTTTGCGACTATTCTACGATTGCTAAAATGTCGTTTTCAGAAAGGATCAATACTTCTTCGCCATCAATTTTTTCTGTTTTCATGCCGTAACCTTCACTGAAAATTACTTGGTCGCCAATGTTAACGTCTAACGCACGTACTTCGCCGTTTTCTAAAATACGACCATTGCCTACCGCAATAACTTCACCGCGAGTTGATTTCTCAGCAGCACTACCTGTTAAAACGATACCGCCAGCTGATTTAGATTCTACTTCTTTACGTTTTACGATCACACGATCATGTAATGGACGAATACTCATTTATTTTTCTCCTGAGTGTTAGTGATTAAAAGCGTTTAATTCTCTTTATATGTCAGAATTAAACGCGTAATAAAATTGATTGATGTAGAAGTGGGGATAAAATTTTTGTTCACAAGTAAAAAAGAGATTTTTTTTATCTTTTTTTATGATTATTTACTGTTCATCTTTGCGTTCATACTCACCATCAATGATCTCGCCATGATGAATATGTAAATTTTCTTGTTTGGGTTGCTGAAACGGTTGCTCGTAAGTATATCCTTGTGTCGCTGCTTGCTTAACAATAATATGTTTTTTAAAAGCGTTAACAATAACACCACGAACACGAGGAAATAACAATGCCAAACCAAAAGCATCAGTCACAAAACCAGGAGTGACTAATAGCACACCTGATATTAACAACATAACACCGGTAATAATTTCATCGCTAGGCATTTCACCTTGTGCCATTTTTGTTTGTACTGAAGTTAAGGTAGCAAGCCCTTGCTCACGCACTTTTTTAGCACCAAACCAAGCCGTTAATATAACGATTGCTAAAGTAGGCCATGCACCAATTAAAGCACCTACTTGCATTATTACCGCGATTTCAATAATGGGGATAATAATAAAAAAGATAAATAAAATGCGGAACATAATAACTCCAATAAAATTCATTGTAATAAAGATGGGGCTTGTTAGGTCTTTTTCAAGCAACTGATACATTCTGTAACGACTTAGTTCTGTTAATTTAAATTGCTATGGTTAAGTTTTAGTTAAGACTATGGGTATAATGTCACTGTCAGAAGAAAAAGCATAAGAAAACCTGCTTACCTGAAATAATAAATGGTGTAAGAGGTTATCTAAAGTATCGTTTTGAACTTCCAGCAACACGATAGCAATAATTAATACTGGAAATGAAGTAATTAAGTGGTTTACATGAAAGCGATTATAAAACAATTAACGCAGTTAACTTTTTTAACTTTTTTAAGCTTAACTTTCTCTTGGCAAGCTCAGGCACAAAAATCAATTTTTGATTTATCCGCAACAAGTTTATTTACTCAAGACCAAGACTTTGTCGATGTTGATCAAGCATTTCAGTTTGATTTTGAACAAAGTGATCAACAAGTTATTGTAAAATTTAAAATAAAAGACGGGTACTATTTATATCGTCACCAATTTAAGTTTCCCGTTAAAAATGCCAAAATATCTCCAGTTAAATTACCCAAGGGTATTGATCACGAGGATGAATTTTTTGGTGTTCAACAAATTTATAAGCATAAACTCTCCTTTCCGATTAACATTTTACAAGCGAGTAAAAATGCGAGTATAAAAATTCGCTATCAGGGTTGTGCAGCAAAAGGCTTATGTTATCCACCCACAACTAAAACGATCGGTTTACCTGAACTAGCGGCAACTCAAAAAGCCTCAACAAATCAAACTGGCAAAGTTAGTGAACAAAAGGTTAGTGAGCAACAAGCGGTATTAAGTGCTTTATCGAGTGATAAAAGCGCCAACATAGCGACAACAAACCAAACAGCAAGCGCCGTTAAAACAGTCGCTAAAGTTAGTGAACAAAACCGCCTCGCCGATATGCTAAAACAAGACAGTTTATTACTGACATTACTAGCATTTTTTGCGGGTGGTTTATTATTGTCATTTACCCCTTGTGTCTTTCCTATGTACCCTATTTTAACAGGCATTATTGTGGGTCAAGGTGATGGTTTAACCACTAAAAAAGCCTTCACGCTGTCATTTTTCTACGTACAAGGTATGGCAATTACTTATACTATTTTAGGTATTGTAGTGGCATTAGCTGGCGCGCAATTTCAAGCAGCATTTCAAGCACCTGCGGTACTTATTGGTTTAAGTATTTTATTTGTTTTTTTAGCACTATCAATGTTTGGTGTATTTAATTTAGCACTACCAAGCAACTGGCAAAATAAACTTAATAACATTAGTGGCAAGCAAAAAGGTGGCTCCATTGCAGGGGTTGTAATGATGGGGGTCATTTCAGGTTTAGTGGCTTCGCCTTGTACTACGGCTCCATTAACAGGTGCACTACTTTATAT
>WGGB01000170.1 GCA_015491935.1 Alteromonadaceae bacterium | reverse complement strand
AATGAAAAACTGATTTTGCGATATCTAATCCAATTGTTATAGTACTCATGTGACCCTCTCTCTTTTTCTGTATATAGAAGTTTATTCAACCCTATATTGGCTCATTTGAAGCCGTAAGTGGAGTGGAGAGGGTCCATACCATTAATTTGATATTGATATACCCGCTTTAATGGGTATATTTACAACAACTCAATAAAAATACCAATAAACACCACTAAGCCAACCCAGTGATTATTTAAAAAGGCTTTAAAACACAAATCCCTATCACGATTTACTATTAACATTTGTTGGTAGCTAAATAATCCCGCAACAATAACTAAACTTAAATGATAAGGCCAACCAAAAGCGGCTAATTCACCTACCGTAAATAATAGCGCCAGCACTAATAATTGTAATAAACCAATAATGCGTTTGTCGTGTTTGCCAAATAAAATGGCGGTAGATTTAACCCCTATTTTTACATCATCATCTCTATCAACCATAGCGTACATAGTATCGTAAGCCACCGTCCATAAAACATTAGCCGTAAATAACAACCATGCCATTAAAGGTACGCGGCCATATGCTTCAGCAAATGCCATGATCATGCCCCAACTAAAAGCGGCTCCCAATACCACTTGCGGTAGTTGCGTATAGCGTTTCATAAACGGGTAAGACATGGCGAGAAATAAGGCAACCACAGACAGTTTAATAGTGTACCAATGCAGTGATGCCGCTAAGCCAAAAGCGGCAGCAACTAATATGGCAAAAATAAACAGCGCCTCGTGAGTGGTTAACAAACCTGATACTAATGGCCTATTTTTAGTGCGTTCAACCATGCCATCAACTTTTCTATCAGCAAAGTCGTTAATAACACAACCAGCACTACGCATTAAAAACACACCAAGGCTAAATACAAACAATAAATGGAAACTAGGAATACCGTCTGAAGCCAGCCACAAAGCCCAATACGTTGGCCACAATAATAAATAGGTACCAATAGGTTTATCCATGCGAGTGATTTGTTTAAAACCTTGCCATTTTTGCGCTAACATTTGTGCATTAGAAATATTCATTAGGCAAACGCTCCTTTTTGATAAGCAAATGAATTAGGCAAAAAAACTTCAGCCACCATAATAGGCTTGTTATTTAATACAAATAAAGAACGTCGACCCCATAATTCAGCCTGAGAAGGTAAAGCTAAATGTTTACATAATTGACCAACACCTGTGTGCATATCAAAGCTTGCAACACTAATAGATTGGCGCTCAAGTTGTGGGTTATTAAACAAGACTTGTCCTAGTGGTTGTGATCCTAAATGTGCTAATTGTTGCTCGTCTCCCGTTAAGCTTTTTAACGGCAATAAACTGCGTGCAAATACTTGCGGTTGTTCATCACAATATAAAAGGACTTCACGCACTAGCACTTTTTCACCTTTTTGGATTGTAGTACTCGCTTCGTCTGCGGTGCATTCTTGAACTTCTTGACCAATAACTTCTACACGAAAATTTTTACATAAACTTTTAAGACGAGCGGTTAAAGAACCAGCATCATATAACCAGTCAATTAAGTGTTGATTAAGTTGTTTATTTGTTTGCAATTGCCATTGCGCTGATAAAGTAACAGGGAAAAAAGAGGCTAAATACTTCATGATATACAGTGTTAAATTTTAATGGCGCTATCATATCAGGCTTACACTTCAAGATGCAAAAATGTGCTGTATTAGCACTAAAAAGACTGTAATTAAAAAAACATTTACGCGAGATAAAAAATTCAATTATGCTATGATTAATACGTTATCAATATAAACAATAAAAAAACAACGAATAAAAATAATCGTTAGTCTATTATTTATATTTCCTTATTTTTGTAGCAACTTATTTTGACTTGCTAAGAGACACCTTAAAATGAAAAAAATTATTGCCCTTTTATGTTGTTTAGCTATTTATCCTTCGGCTTATGCAGTAAAAGACTATGCTTATTTTGGTTTTGAACCACAAATAGTAACCAATTATGTAGCCACTAAAAAGAAAATTGGTTTTGTTCGCGTAACCGTTGAATTAATGGTAAAAGATGGCGATAATTTAGAAGTGGTAGAACATCACGCCCCATTACTACGCGATGCCATTATTAATATTATTGGTCAACAACCCGAAGCTAAAATAAAATCAATAAAAGGTCGAGAAGAAATTCGTAAACTATGCGAAGAAAAAGTTAAAGCTTTATTGAAAAAAGAAACAGGGCACACATTAATTAAAAAATTATTATTTACTCAATGGTTAGATAATTAAGTTTTTCACCCTGTTAAGTTTACATTTATTTTAACGCTAATAACTCGGTTCTACTATTAGCCATAGATATTTGAGCTGATATTGGTATGCTATAATTACTACTTTTAAGTAATAATTTAATCAGGTTTAATAACTTAGTATGCCGCAATTATCTACTGCCAAAATTCAACAATTAATCACTCAAAAACAGCATTTATCTGGGGCTTTACTGCCTATTCTTCATAATATTCAAGATCAATATGGGTACATTCCAAAACTGGCTTTGCCATTAATTGCTAAAACGTTACAACAAACTGAAGCAGAAATTTATGGTGTGATTAGTTTTTATGCGCATTTTCGTATGCAGCCCACAGGTAAACATATTGTTGAAATTTGTCGTGGTGAAGCGTGTCAGGCAATGGGATCTCAGCAATTAGAACAAGTACTCAAGCAACAACTTAACTGTGATTATGGACAAACCACAAAAGATAACTCAATAACCTTAGAGCCTGTTTATTGTTTAGGTAATTGTGCTTGTGCGCCTTCAATTAAAGTAGATAAAAAAGTTTATGGCAGAATGAATGCAGACAAATTTGCTCATTTAAGCGATCAATTACGCCACTATACGATAGAGCTTGAAAGCACAGATCAAGGTGTCGTTAATGAGCAAACAATGGGGAAAATAAAATGAGTATTAACGTTTATATTCCTCGTGACACTAGCGCACTGGCAATGGGTGCTGACGATGTTGTTAAAGCACTAAAATTTCAAACCAAGCTGTTTCATCTTCCTGAAAATAAAGAACTCAATATTATTCGCAACGGCTCTCGTGGTTTATTTTATTTAGAACCATTAATTGAAGTTGAAACTAAGCAAGGTCGCATTGCCTATGGGCCTGTAACAGTCGATGATGTCAGCAGTTTACTCGAGCATGGCATATTACAGGGAAAAACAGAGCATCCTTTATGTTTAGGCTTAACTAAAAACATTCCTTATTTAGCCAAACAACAACGCTTAACTTTTGCCCGCGCGGGTATTATCAACCCTCTTTGTATAGAAGATTATCTTGCTCATGATGGCTTTAAAGGGTTAAACAAAGCACTGACGTTATCGTCGCAGCAATTAGTAGATGAAATTAAAAACTCGGGCTTACGAGGGCGTGGCGGAGCCGCATTTCCTACTGGCATAAAATGGCAAACCGTTCTTGATGAAAAAAGCTGTGTTAAAGATAACGCCAAACAGCCACAAAAATATATTGTCTGTAATGCCGATGAAGGTGACTCAGGCACTTTTGCTGATCGCCTATTAATGGAAGCTGACCCGTTTAGTTTAATCGAAGGCATGATTATCGCAGGGCTAGCTGTTGGCGCAACGCAAGGCTTTATTTATTTACGATCTGAATACCCACAAGCTAAAATAATCCTCAAACAAGCCATTCAATTAGCTTATAAAAAACATTATTTAGGGCAAAACATTCTGCAAAGCGGCAAGCAATTTGAACTGGAATTACGTCTTGGTGCTGGTGCGTATATTTGCGGCGAAGAAACCTCATTATTAGAAAGCTTAGAAGGTAAGCGCGGCTTGGTGCGTGCTAAACCACCACTACCTGCCATTGAGGGATTGTTTGGCAAGCCAACTGTCGTCAATAATGTTATTAGCCTAGCCACTGTGCCCATTATTTTGGCAAAAGGTGCTGATTATTATCAATATTTTGGCATGGGTCGTTCACGCGGTACGTTGCCATTTCAACTGGCAGGCAACATTAAACAAGGTGGTTTAGTCGAACTTGCTTTTGGTACTAGCTTAGCTGATTTAGTGAATGATTTTGGCGGCGGAAGTTATTCGGGCAAACCAATTAAAGCCATACAAGTAGGCGGCCCGTTAGGGGCATATTTACCCCAATCGCAATGGCATACCGAACTGGACTATGAAGCCTTTGCTAATATCGAAGCAGTTTTGGGGCATGGCGGCATTGTAGTGTTTGATGATAGCGTTAATATGGCGCAACAAGCACGATTTGCCATGGAGTTTTGCTCCATAGAGTCGTGCGGAAAATGTACGCCATGTCGTATTGGTTCAGTGCGTGGTGTAGAAACCATAGATAAAATTATTAATGATGATAATTCACAACAAAACCTCGAATTATTAACGGATTTATGTGACACCATGGTTGATGGCTCCTTATGCGCTATGGGCGGTATGACACCATTTCCTGTACGCAGTGTGATCAAACATTTTAATGATGATTTAATGCCAACGGCTCAGCAACAAGGGGAAGAAATATGATTAACTATTTCGATCCTAAAAGTGAGCTGTCGGCAAATAAAGACTTAGGCACACCTGCGGTTGAGTCAAATAAATTGGTTAACCTAGTTATCGACGGTCAACAAATTACTGTGCCCGAAGGCACTTCCGTAATGCGTGCCGCCGCACTTAACGATATAAACATTCCTAAACTCTGTGCCAGTGACAACCTTGAAGCCTTTGGTTCGTGTCGTTTATGTGCGGTAGAAATTTCAGGACGAAAAGGGATGCCAGCATCTTGCACCACGCCAGTTAGTGAAGGTATGCAGGTGTGTACACAAAATGAAAAAATAGGGCGTTTGCGTCGAAATATTATGGAACTCTATATTTCAGATCATCCGCTTGATTGTTTAACCTGCCCTAGCAATGGTAATTGTGAATTACAAGATATGGCGGGTGCGGTGGGTTTACGTGAAGTGCGTTATGGTTTTGCTGGTGCCAATCATTTCAAGGAAAGTCACTTCAATAAAAGTAATTTTCAAAAAGATAGTTGTGATGAAAAAGACACCTCAAACCCTTATTTTACCTTTGATAGCAGTAAATGTATCGTGTGTTCGCGTTGTGTACGGGCTTGTGAACAAGTGCAAGGCACCTTTGCGCTAACGATTGATGGCCGAGGGTTTGATTCGAAAATATCAACAGGGTATGAAAACAATTTTCTTAGTTCAGACTGTGTTTCTTGTGGTGCCTGTGTGCAAGCTTGTCCAACAGCAACCTTGATGGAAAATAGCATCATAGAAAAGGGTCAACCTGAACATAGCGTAATTACCACCTGTGCTTATTGTGGCGTAGGCTGTTCGTTTGAAGCACAAATGAAAGGCGAACAAGTGGTAAACATGGTGCCATATAAAAATGGTGACGCTAACCACGGCCATTCTTGCGTAAAAGGGCGCTTTGCTTTTGGTTATGCCACTCATAAAGACCGCATTACCACACCTATGATACGTGACAGCATCGATCAACCGTGGCGAGAAGTCAGTTGGCATGAAGCGATAGCTTTTGCCGCCAACAAACTTAAAACCATACAAGCCAAATACGGTAAAAAAAGCATTGGCGGTATTACTTCATCACGCTGTACTAACGAAGAAACCTATTTAGTACAAAAAATGGTGCGCGCCGCCTTTGGTAACAATAATACCGATACCTGCGCCCGTGTTTGTCATTCACCCACGGGTTATGGTTTAAAGCAAACACTAGGCGAGTCAGCAGGCACACAAACCTTTGACTCGGTATTAAAGGCTGATGTGGTCTTGGTGATCGGGGCTAATCCCACTGATGCGCATCCTGTTTTTGGTTCATTGTTGAAAAAACGTTTACGCCAAGGTGCAAAATTAATTATTGCCGATCCACGCCGTATTGATTTGGCCAATAGCCCTCACGTACATTGTGATCATCATTTACCACTAAGACCCGGTACCAATGTTGCATTTATTAATGCCATGGCACACGTTATTGTTCGCGAAAGTTTACATGATCAGGCGTTTATTAATGAACGCTGCCAAAGTAAAGCTTATCAAACTTGGTTAGCCTTTATTAAAGATAAAAAACATACTCCTGAAAATAGCGAAAACATTACGGGTATTAACGCTAAAGAATTACGCCAAGCGGCACGTTTATATGCCACCGCAGGCAATGGCGCTATTTATTATGGTTTAGGTGTTACCGAGCATTCACAAGGCTCGACTATGGTGATGGGCATTGCGAATTTAGCCTTGTTAACAGGCAATATTGGTCGTGAAGGTGTTGGTGTTAATCCATTGCGTGGGCAAAACAACGTGCAAGGTTCGTGTGATATGGGCTCATTTCCGCACGAATTACCGGGTTATCAGCCCGTTGGTAATGATGAAATTCGTGCTCGCTTTGAAGCGAATTGGCAAGTAAATTTAGATCCTCAGCCGGGTTTGCGTATTCCCAATATGTTTGATGAAGCATTAGCGGGAAAATTTAAAGGGCTATATTGTCAAGGAGAAGATATTGCCCAATCAGATCCTAATACTCAACACGTACAAGCCGCACTTAAGTCGTTAGAATGCCTCATTGTGCAAGACTTATTTTTAAATGAAACCGCCAAATTTGCTCATGTGTTTTTACCGGGCAGTTCGTTTTTAGAAAAAGACGGCACTTTTATTAATGCTGAACGTCGCATTAATCGTGTGCGTAAGGTAATGGCACCACTTGCTGAACTGGCTGATTGGCAAGTGACTATGGCGTTATCAAAAGCACTGGGCTATGAAATGAACTATCAGCACCCTAGTGAGATCATGGACGAAATTGCCAAATTAACACCAACATTTGCTGGCGTTAATTATCAAAAACTAGAACAACTTGGCAGTATTCAATGGCCGTGTAACGACAGCGCACCACAAGGTACGCCAATTATGCACGTTGATAGTTTTCCTACGCCTGCCAATGAAAATGGCGAAGATCAAGGTAAGGGCATTTTTGTAGTGACCGAATATGTTGCCACCACAGAAAAAGTGAATAAAAAGTTTCCGCTGTTACTTACCACTGGCCGTATTTTGTCACAATATAATGTTGGCGCACAAACACGCCGTACCAATAATCAAGTTTGGCATAATGAAGATGTACTCGAAATTCACCCACATGACGCACAAGAGCGCGGTATTGTTGACGGTGATTGGTTAGGCATTAGTAGTCGTACTGGCGATACAGTACTTAAAGCAAAAATTAGTGAACGTATGCAGCCAAGCGTGGTTTACACCACTTTTCATCACCCCGAAAGTGGTGCCAACGTAGTGACCACCGAAAATAGCGACTGGGCAACTGATTGTCCTGAATATAAAGTAACAGCGGTGCAAGTTGCTAAAGTTTCATCGCCATCTAACTGGCAACAACGCCAACAAGAATTTTCTAATAATCAATTAGCATTTCTTAACAAGCGTAAAAAGCAACGCCAACAACAATAACGCTAGCGATAATCATATTAATGAAGAGTAACCAACAACAAGCTTTAGTCAGCGTGCAACGGCAAGTTAGAAGCAACGCACAAGCTGATATTATCGACGATGATATAGTGATTGCCGAACAAGCTATTGCCTTAGTTTATAATGGTATTTCACACGCAGTAATGATGGCAACTCCCGCTAATTTGCTCGATTTTGCCTTAGGCTTTAGCTTAGCCGAACAAATAATTAGCCAGCCGAATGATATTTTAGAATGTGAAATTATTAGCACTGACTTGGGTATTGAAGTACAACTTAGCATTAGTTCGCGTTTATTTGCGGCACTAAAAAATAAACGCCGCAGTTTAGCAGGTAATAGCGGTTGTGGGTTATGTGGTGTTGAATCGTTACAACAAACGGTAAAACAACATCAAATTTTAGCTAAAACTGATTTGGTGAGTTTTATTGTTGTTAAGCAAGCGTTAGCAAAATTTCAACAACAGCAAGTGTTAAATAACCAAGCGGGTGGCGTACATGGCGCAGCGTTTTGCTCATTATCAACAGGACAAATTATTTGTTTACGTGAAGACGTTGGCCGTCACAATGCCCTTGATAAATTGATCGGTGCACTGGCACTAAACAATGTTGAATTAAGCCAAGGCTTTGTGCTGGTTTCAAGTCGTGCCAGTTATGAAATGGTGGATAAAACCATCGCCGCAGGCATTAATCATTTAGTCACCATGTCAGCCGCCACCAGTAAAGCCATCACTTGGGCGAAACAGCATCAGCTAAATTTAATCGGTTTTGCTTGTAGTGGCAGACAAGTGATCTATGTTGATTAAAGAACAAACCAACCCTTTATAGATGTAATGATAAAGATTGATATTCTTTATCATTATACCTATAGTTAATTTATCATTTATACATTTTATTTGGTGTAGGCTATGCATATTTCATTGACCCCTGAACTCGAAAATATTATTAAAACACAAGTCAATAGTGGTTTGTATAATTCCGCCAGTGAAGTTGTTCGTGAAGCTTTACGCGTATGGCAGGATCAACAGAAAATTGAAGCTTTACGTACTAAATTAGAGCTTGCAGAGCAAAGTCTTCTAGTAAAAGACTTTTCTATGGATGAGTTTATTAGTCAACTTGATTGAGTAAATAAACGCTAATAAATATTAATTTTATTTTTACATGGATGTACGATGAATTATTACCTGCGCCAACTTGCTATTGCAAACTTAACCGATATAGCTAACTACACATTAAAACGCGGTACGGCAAAATTCAACGAGATCAATATTTACGTGGTTTGGAAAAACGTTTTCACACTCTAGCCGAGTCACCTGAATTTGGTCGTAAATGTGACGATATAAAACAAGGTTATCGCTGTAGTGAATACAAAAAGCATATGATTTTTTATACCCTAAACGGAAATGATATAGAAATTACGGCAATCTTGCATACTAGTATGTTACCTAGTAAACATTTATGATATTTCAACCAATTATAGCCGTACTAGCTATGAAATGGTGGGTAAAACCATAGCCGCTGGTATTAATCATTTAGTCACCATGTCAGCCGCCACCAGTAAAGCCATCACTTGGGCGAAACAGCATAAAATCTACGGCTATTATTTATTTTTCTGTAGGTCGACACGAGCGTAGCGAGGCTCGACTTAAACAGTTAAAGAAATCCAAATCACTGAGTATATAAGCCAATATAACCTAAATAAGTTACTTTATTATTTTCCATTTAGCTTTAATTTTTTGATAGCTGCCATCACGTTTTTCTTGCTCAAAGACTGCCATTAATTTATTGACTTTGGCAGCGTCCATTTTACTATTGCAGGCCAAATAAAAAGTTAAGGCTAACTCTTCAATATTAAGCGTATCTTTATATTTGTTTTTATCTTCTTTTTGAAATAAATCTTTATGCAATACAACAAGGTCAATACTATTTTTTCTAATTGATAAAATATTTAACAAGGCAGCAAAATTTTCTAAGACATAAAGATTTTTATTTTCAGAAAAACCTTTAGACAATAAATATTGGTGAGCTACATCATCTTTTACTACTGCCACAGTGTATTTTTTGGCATCTTCAATATTATTTAATGAAAGATGACGAGAGGCTAAAGAATAAAAAGAAGACTTTGAATGCGAAAGCTCTGCTATCCAATAAAATTTATTTTTTCGCTCTGGTGTTTGTGCTAGTGCATAAATACAAGTATTTGCATCTCTTAAACTTTGTTTGTAAGAGATAAACCATAAATTTGATTCTATAACATAGTCATAACCACTGCGTTTAAAAATGTCATTAACTAAGTCGGTAGAAAAACTAGGGCTAATACCATCACTAACATCAGAACCAAAAGAGGTTAAATACCCTTCGGTTACAACAGTTATTTGTTCAGCAATACTCTGATAACTAACAATAGTGAGTATTAAAAAATAAATTAGTGATCGCATCATTTTATATTTAAAACCAAGTTCATCATCTTTCTTTAAAAATCAAATTCAATAGCAAGCTTAATAACTCGTCCACGGTTAACCACGCCTTGAGGAAAGGGTTTGGATTGAGTCATAAAGTTTTTATCAAAAAGGTTATTAATCGTCAGCACCAATGTTTTATTATGCATTAATTGCTGTCTAATGTTTATATTAGTAACACTATACGCACTTTGATTAATAATATGCTTATTTTTGCCTCGATAATAGCTATTAAGATTAAAATGTGTATTTTGCCATTGGTAATCAATAACCAATGCACCTGAATTTCGTTCAATATTAATATCCGCTTTAGGAGTAAACCAATTCCACAATGCTTTAATTTGTAATGCGTCTGACAATTTTATTTGATAAGCCGTTTCAATACCTTGAGATTGCTGATTGTTTTTTTGGATAAAAGAAGGCGCACCAAAAGGATTATTAATATGTTCAACAACACCGGCTAATTCAATGACATTTTTAAAGTTATTAGCGAAAGCGGTGATTTCAAAATTCCATTTATTACCTGTGGTTAGCCAAGCTATTTCTGTGGTGGTGACTTTTTCAGCCTTAAGATTAGGATAACCAAAATCAGCCACATTGTTACGGTCATATAATTCTAAAAAATTAGGCGCTCTAAACGCAGTCGCATAAATAAATTTAAAGCTGTTTTTACGTTTTGGCGTCCATAACAAGGCAATTCGAGGATTAACTGACTGACCAAAATCACTGTATTTATCGTATCGAATACCTGTAGTTAAGTGAAGTTGCTTATTAATGGCATATTGATCCTGAATAAAAATACTTTTAATAATTCGACTCTTTTTATCATTAAAAGCAGCATCTCCCCTTAAATAAACTAATTGACCTAAATATTCTAATGTCGCTAAATCATGGGTAACCGCCGTGGCAACATCAGTAAGCTTAGCTATTTGATAAGCACTTCCCAAAGAGAGCTGATGCGATTGATTAATTTGATAATTAGCCGAAACCTTAATTTCACTTCTATTTGAGTCAAGCAAAGGGCCGCCAACAAATCTTTCTGTTAACGAAAAGTTTGGGGAAATTTCAATATTGGGGGGAATTAAAGTCGCTAATGATCGCCATGTATTTTCATTATGAGAGATAACAACGCTATAATCTAATTTTGTTGTGAGCTGTTTAGAGTAATCAATAATAACTGACCACTGACTTGTTTTTTCTTTATTAACATCATTGCCTAAGGCTGAAAAAACCATAAAATCATCAAGCTGTCTTCTCATATATCGAGCATTAAGAGACCAATTTTTATATTGATATTTTAAATAGCCATCAAGCCCTTTT
>WGGB01000169.1 GCA_015491935.1 Alteromonadaceae bacterium | reverse complement strand
GATGTATTATATGCAATTTTGTTGATAGAGGAAATTGAACCATCACAATTATCTAAATTGAGATTGCTTAATTAGTAGAAACAAATTATTATTTTTTATAATGGAAAAATGGGCTGACTACTTAATTTCACAAGTTAGATATGATTCTGAAAACTTAATCTCTATTGCTATACGATATCAAGATACTGTTCTAGGAATTACTAACGGTGAACCTGTAGATCGTTTGACTATTGCTTCTGACATTAAAAATGGATTATGTTACATTACAATTTACAATGGAAAAAATTCTTGGAAAAAAGGTCACAAAATTCAAACTTTCTCTATTGGAGGTACCCCATATCTGCGTATTGACGGAAATAAAGTAAAATTAGATTACCTAGGTGATTTGCCTGAACCATTATTTGTAAAATCTGATCCAATTCAAAAACCAGAACCAGAACCAGAACCAGAACCCACTTCTAGTCCTAGGGGTTCGCTGCCAAAAGAATCTGCAGAAGATCTTCCTCAAGAGCTAGATCTTGTACCAGAACCAGAACCAGAACCAGAACCAGAACCAGAACCAGAACCAGAACCAGAACCAGAACCAGAACCAGAACCCAAAGTTGGATTTTTTACTCGCCTTAAAAATAGTTTATCTAAAACCCGCCAAAACTTAGGCGGTGGTATTTTTGATCTCTTTCGTGGTAAAAAAATAGATGATGAGTTATTTGAAGAATTAGAAACGCATTTATTATTAGCGGATGTTGGTGTAGATACCACCACAAAAATTATAAATACGTTAACGCAGTCGGCAAGTCGTGGACAGTTAAAAGATGCTGAAGTCTTATACGATTTATTAAAAGCAGAGTTAAAAAAAGTTATCGCGCCTGTTTGTAAACCGTTGGAGATCCCTCAAAGTGATTCTCCTTACGTTATTTTAATGGTGGGTGTAAATGGTGTGGGTAAAACAACAACAATAGGTAAATTAGCTAAGCAGTTTCAGGCGCAAGGTAAATCAGTTATGTTAGCGGCAGGAGATACCTTTAGAGCTGCTGCCGTGGAGCAGTTGCAAGTATGGGGTGAGCGTAATGACATTCCTGTTATTGCGCAACAAACAGGTTCAGATAGTGCTTCGGTAATTTATGATGCTATTTCATCAGCTAAAGCGAAAGGTGTAGATGTGCTTATTGCTGATACCGCCGGACGATTACAAAATAAAAGCCACTTAATGGAAGAATTAAAAAAAGTGGTACGCGTAATGAAAAAACTTGATGAAAATGCACCACATGAAGTCATGCTAACTCTTGATGCAGGCACGGGGCAAAATGCATTAAGCCAAGCACAGCTATTTACCGAAGCGGTTAATTTAACAGGAATTACTTTAACTAAATTAGATGGCACAGCCAAAGGTGGTGTTATTTTTGCTGTGGCTGATAAATTTTCTATTCCTATTCGTTATTTAGGGGTTGGCGAAGGTATTGATGACTTGCGACCTTTTAATGTTGATGATTTTATTGACGCACTGTTTTCTAAAAATAACGAATAAAATCTTATTATAATATAAAGAAAAGCATAATTAATTATGATCCATTTTGAACAAGTTAGTAAAACCTATCCCGGTGGTTTTTTAGCACTAAAGCAAGTGAGTTTTTCACTTGCTGCGGGCGAAATGGCATTTTTAACAGGTCATTCAGGTGCAGGTAAAAGTACCTTATTAAAATTGATCAGTTTAATGGAAAAGCCTAGTTCAGGTCGAATATTAATCAATAATATTGACCTAACCACCATTAAATACGCACAAATTCCTTTTGTTCGTCGTGGTATTGGTATGATTTTTCAAAATCATAATTTATTAATGGACAGAACTATTTATGACAATGTTGCCTTGCCACTGATCATTGAAGGCTATAGTCATAATGAAATAAAAAAACGGGTAGAAGCGGCACTAGATAAAGTGCATTTAGCCAATAAATTGCGTTGTTATCCTAAAATGCTTTCTGGTGGCGAACAACAACGCGTAGGTATCGCACGTGCTATTGTAAATAAGCCACCGATAATTTTAGCGGATGAACCTACAGGTAATCTTGATCCTAAATTATCGTTAGATATTATTAACCTCTTTGAAGAATTAAATGCTTTAGGCACCTCTATTTTAATTGCTACCCATGACTTAGGGTTAATCGCACGAATGAAATATCGTACATTAACATTAAAGCAAGGCACAATGATCACCGATGGATTAACCGTTAATGCAGACTTAGAGGTTGCATCAAATGTTTAATAGCAACAATAAAACCTCAAAAGTTAGTACAGTACAACGCATAATCGCTTTACCTATAAGACATTTACAACAAGCAATAGGTAGTTTAGGTGATTTATGGCGAACACCATTGGCTTCAGTGATGACTATTTTGGTTTTAGGTATTAGTTTAACGTTACCTACAACGCTACATTTATTTGTTAAAAATGCCAGCCAAATAACTCAACAGTGGCATTCAGCCTCAGAAATTACATTATTTTTAAAGTTATCAGTGTCAGAAAAAAGTGCAAAAAATCTACTGCATCGGTTAGAACTCTATCCAGAAATAGCTAAAGTGACTTATATTTCAGCAGAACAAGCTTTAGCTGAATTTAAGCAACTCTCAAGTTTTGGACAAGCACTGAACTATATTGATAAAAATCCGTTACCAGCAACTATATTAGTTACTCCAACAAAACGCGCTAGTCAGGTTGATGTAGCAAAAAAATTATTAGCCAAATTAGAGAAACAACGAGAAGTAGAACAAGGAAAGTTAGATGTAGAATGGCTAACAAGATTAGAAGCAATGGCACAATTTATTCAAGATATTGTATTAAGTATTGCTTTTTTATTATGTCTGTCTGTGGTACTTATTATTGGTAACACCATACGTTTAGCCATATTAAATCAAAAAGATGCTATTGCGATAATGAAATTAGTGGGAGCAACCGACCAATTTATTCAACGTCCTTTTTTATATACTGGTATGTGGTATGGCGTTTTTGGTGGGTTATTTGCTGTGGTTGCTGAAATTATATTAGCAAAATACCTTACCCGTGCTATGAATCACTTAACTGAGCTTTATGGCAGTAGTTTTGTGCTTCATGGATTATCATTTAGCGAGGCTTTGTTGTTGATTTTATTTGCCGTTGTTTTAGGGTTGTTAGGCAGCTATATCTCTGTGCGACAACATATTCGGTTAATAGAGCCCACCACCGACTAATACCAATCTCACAAACTGGTATAACTACTATTTTTCTGTCATTTTATAGCGATAAAACAGACCATAAATTATGGTTCATAATAAAAGGTTTTTTATTGATTAATATGATGATTTTTTTGAAATAAAATATTAGTTACGTGGTCTTTTACTAAAATGGGTTACATTTCGCTACAAGATAGCGTAAAGATCCCTTTGAATGGCTAATTAAAGCGTGCTAATATCGCGAGGCTTTAATAAAAAAGCAATAAAAAAAAATACTAAGTTGGGTAGATTTGTTTATCAAAATTTAATCAAATTGGTATAAGTTATAGTGAGGTGTATAAATGAGTAATACTATGCAATCAATGGCATTAACAGTCCCACACAGCGGGAGTTTAGAGTCGTACATTCAATCGGCTTATAGCATTCCGATGTTGACTGCTGAGCGTGAGCAAAAATTAGCAACTCGTTTATATAACGATGGGGATTTAAGTGCTGCGCAAGAGTTGATTATGTCGCATTTACGCTTTGTCGTTCATGTAGCAAAAGGTTATGCTGGTTATGGTTTACCACAAGCTGATTTAATTCAAGAAGGCAATGTTGGCTTAATGAAAGCCGTTAAGCGTTTTAATCCTGAAGTGGGTGTGCGTTTGGTTTCTTTTGCGGTTCATTGGATTAAAGCTGAAATTCATGAGTTTGTATTACGCAATTGGCGTATTGTAAAAGTTGCAACCACCAAAGCACAGCGTAAATTATTTTTTAACTTACGTAAAAATAAAAAACGCTTAGGTTGGTTTAGCAAGGATGAAGTCACTAATGTTGCTAATACTTTAGGTGTTAGTGTTAAAGATGTAATGGAAATGGAGTCACGCTTAAGTAATCAAGATCAAGCGTTTGAATTATCAAGCGATGAAGATGATAGTAGTAGTGCTGGTAGTTTTTCTCCCGCGCAATATCTTGAAGATAAGCAATCTGATTTATCTAACCTTGTTGAAGCTGATAATTGGGAACGTCATGGGCAACAACAATTACACGAAGCATTAGTTTCTTTAGATGAACGTAGTAAAGATATTATTCAAACACGTTGGTTAACAGATGATAAAACAACATTACAAGAGTTGGCTAATAAATATCAAATTTCCGCTGAACGTGTGCGACAGTTAGAAAAAAATGCCTTAGCAAAATTAAAAGGCGCTATGGTTAATTATTAATAAAATCATAGTTTTAACAGAAAAAAGCCGATTGTTATTGGCTTTTTTTCTATCTGTTGTCCCATCCTGAAAGATGTTTACATATTTAGAAATTTAATCAAATTAATGGTATGGACCCTCTCCACTCCACTTACGGCTTCAAATGAGCCAATATAGGGTTGAATAAACTTCTATATACAGAAAAAGAGAGAGGGTCACATGAGTACTATAACAATTGGATTAGATATCGCAAAATCAGTTTTTCATT
>WGGB01000168.1 GCA_015491935.1 Alteromonadaceae bacterium | reverse complement strand
GCTGGTGTACCATTATTAGCACCTAAAGGAGTTAACCAGCAAATAGAGCCTTTTACTGTAGATGATTCAAGCGAGTCAGGCAGGGTAATATCTAAATATAATTCAGTACCAAGTTCATAAGGTTCAATAGTACGAACAAATAAACCACCATTTTTTAAAAATGACATATATGAAAGATATAATTCATGATCTGAAGGGTATTCAAGTTGTAAACGTTCCATGAGTTTTCCTTTTCGCGGTACTTTTTAATTTGAATTTAATAAACTTAAACAATTAATTAATAGTTTTTCTATTATAAATTGTTTATTGGCTTGGGGTAATAATTTAAACTGTTTATTCGTTTGTAACAACAATTGATATATTTGCCACAAAGTTTGTGCATTGATTTGTTGTAACCAATAAATATTAGCAGAAGATAAAGCCAATGGAGCTATTAACCATTGCTGCTGTTGCCGCATGATATTAGTAATAACTTTTTCAAACCAACGATATGCGTATTGATTATTAACAAATAATGTCACAATACTATCAAAATCTTGTTGCGAACGTAGGTAATTGACTAATTTGGTTAAAAAATCAGTATATTGCTCTCTAACGGCTTTATCATTAAGCTCGGGCCATTGACTCGCATTAGCAAATGGATCTATATTTTTTTTAGCTTCTGAAAATTCTTCACTATTTTCAGGCTTAATATTAATAATTCGACAACGACTAATAATTGTTGGTAATAAACTATCAATATCGTTGGTTAATAAAATAATTAAGCTATTATCACTCGGTTCTTCTAATGTTTTTAATAATGCATTAGCGGCAGCTGTTGTCATTTTTTCAGCATTTTCAATAATAACTGTTTTCTTAGCTTGCTTTATATAAGAAGTATTTGTAGTGGTTGATGCATTACTACGCCCTTCTGCACCAAAAAAAGCCGTTTTTTCTAAAAAACTATTCGCACCGCGAATGTCGTCAACCCCAAGTGTCGCTTTATCACTTAATAAGACTTTATGATCGGGGTAGCTATTATTTTTGAATAATAAACAAGACTTACAAACACCACAGCCATAATTAACATGATCTGGTTGTTTTAGTGGTTGCTGACAGAGTAATAAGTGGACTAACCAATCACTTAGTGCTTTTTTACCCGATCCTACGACTCCCTGAAAAATTAATGCGTGCGGTAATCTTTGTTGGTCTATCAACAGAGTAAATTGCTGTTTAATGGGAAGAAGCCAAGATGTCATATTTAATACATACTTAAAATTTGGTAACCGTTTAAAGATCTAAATAATGAGTTAAAGCACTACTTATATCATGATGAACTTTATCTATAGTTTGACTTGCGTCTATCGTTACAATACTTTTGTCGGCGTTAGCAAGTTGACGATATTTATTACGAACTCTATGAAAAAAATCAAGCTGCTCAAGTTCTATGCGATCAAGTTTACCACGTGCCTTAGCTCGTGATAAACCAATTTCAGGGCTAATGTCTAAATATAAGGTTAAATCAGGTTTAAATCCTTGTAAGGTTATATCCGCAATAATGGCTAATATTTTATCATCAATTTGCCGACCTCCACCTTGATAAGCACGAGAGCTTAAATCATGACGATCACCGACAACCCATTTACCTTGAGTTAAAGCGGGTAAAATACGGTTTTCAAGTAATTGGCTACGACTCGCATACATTAAAAACAGTTCAGTTTGCTGAGTTAACACCTCTTCAAAATCAGCCGATTTAACAATATTTCTTAGTTGTTCTGCTAATGGTGTTCCACCAGGTTCTCTAGTATTAATGTAATTAATACCATGTTGCTGTAAGTGTTTTTCAACCACGCTAATGGCGGATGACTTACCTGCGCCTTCCATACCTTCAATAACAATAAATTTTCCGCGATTCATGGTTTTCCTATCTTTTTAACTAATTATTTTATTAATACTTTAAGTGGCGTTATTTTACTTTTTCTTTTGAGATGGAGCTAATAAAAAACGCTTAACGGCCTTATTATGTGCTTTTAACGTAGTAGAAAACACATGATAACCATTACCTTGACTAACAAAATATAAATAATTTGATTTAGCAGGATGCAAACTCGCTTGTAACGCGCTTTTTCCTGGCATAGCAATAGGCGTTGGCGGCAGCCCTTTTATTCGATAAGTATTATATGCTGTTTTTTCTTTTAAATGTTTACGAGTTATATCTCCGTGATAACGCTCTCCTAAACCATAGATAACGGTAGGATCCGTTTGCAAACGCATATTTTTAGCTAAACGATTAATAAATACCGCAGCAATTAATGGTTGTTCGGCAACTTTACTGGTTTCTTTTTCAATAATAGATGCCATGATCAAGGCCTGATAAGAAGACTTAAAAGGTAACTCTGGCGCTCGATTTTCCCATAATAGTGTTAATTGCTGAGACATTTTTTGATAAGCTCGTTGCAAAATGGTTAATTCATTTTCACCAGCAGTGTAAGCATAGGTATCTGGAAAAAATAATCCTTCAGGATTATCGTGTTTTATGCCTAATAAGTGTGCAATTTCACTGACGGTTTTAGTGTTTAAATTATGGTTTATATAAGGCTGTTGTTGTAATAAAGCTAACCATTGTTTAAAAGTGGTTCCTTCAACAAAAGTAATTTCAAATTGATATTCTTTCCCTGATATTAATTGTTCAAGTAATTGTTTTACTGTTGTACCAACTTTTATTTGATAGGTACCCGCTTTAATGTCAGCAAACTTAGGCTGTAATTTAGGATAATTACGTAACCAAAAACGACTATCAAGCCAATGTTTTTTGACTAATTGTGTCGATAATTTTCCAACTGAGGTACCTTTTTTAATGGTAATTAGTTCAGCCTTAGACAAGGTTAATGGCGTATTTAGTTTCTGTTCAAAAGCGACAACAAGTATAACGACTAACAAAGCAAAAATAATAAAAGCGAATATTCCCCACTTTATTCGCTGTTTTATGCTGTGAGTAGGTATTTTAAAATGAGTGGTAACCGCTGATTTATTCGTTTTAGTCATAATTTAGCTGTATCAAGTTTAGCTGTATCAAGTTTAGCTGTATCAAGTTTAGCGAAAAAATTATCAATAAAAGAATGACTACTAGTTAGCGATAACGTTTTTTTATTATAGGTTTTTATCGGCACTATCCCCATAACAGAGTTACAAATAAAAGCGGCTTCAATGGTATTAAGATCCGTTATGTTAACATCCGACACTATCATAATATCCATTGTATTTATTATATTAGCACGCATTAAACCAGCAATACCGGCTTGTTTTATCTTTGCGGTTTGCCAACGGCTCTCTTTAAACCAAAAGATGTTTGCACAACTACTTTCAACCACACAGTTATTAATATCTAACACTAATAAATCATCTTCTTCGCGTTGATCTAATTCTTGTCTTATACAAACTTGTTCTAAACGGTTTAAATGTTTAATACCTGCAAGTATGCCATTTAAGCCTAATTGAGTTTTTGCTACACCTAGGTTAATGCCTTGTTGTTGCCAATTAAGGTAATGTTGTGGAAACTCAAAGATCATCACAATAATATTGCTATGCATTACCCCTTGACGCGAATAACCTCGCCCGCCAGCACCTGCGGTGATCATTATTTTTAATACCGCAAGCGGATATTTTATCGCCAGCTTACAAATATGCTGAGTTAATAAGCTAAAATCTGGCGAAATTAAACCTAGGGTAGTACAACCTGTCTGTAATCGCTGAAGATGAGCATTAAGCATTTCAATTTGCCCATTTTTTATTTTAGCCGTAGTAAATAAACCATCACCGTATGCCAAGCCACGATCTTGAGTTGAAATGGTATTAACTTGTTGATAATTAACTGAGCAATAAAGCATAAACAATATAACGTCTAAATAAAAAAGCTTGAATACTTTAACAGTATTCAAGCTTTAATTAAAATCTTGTTTAACGATCGCTACAATTTAAACCTTCTTAAAAAGTAATGAGCCATTTGTACCACCAAAACCAAAGGAATTACATAAGGCAAATTCTAAATTTGCATCTCGTGCCGTGTGTGGAACATAATCAAGATCACAGCCGTCATCAGGATTATCTAAATTAATAGTTGGTGGAATAACACTATTATTTAACGCCTGAATAGTAAAAATAGCTTCTACAGCACCTGCGGCACCTAATAAATGACCCGTCATTGATTTTGTCGAACTAACCGGTATTTTATAAGCCTGTTCAGCAAAAACAGTTTTTACCGCATTAGTTTCAGCAATATCACCCGCATTAGTCGACGTGCCATGTGCATTAATATAACCCACTTTATTTTTATCCACTTTGGCATCGTTTAAGCAATTTTCCATTGCTAAAGCGGCACCAGCACCATCGGCTGGTGGTGATGTCATATGATAAGCATCGGCACTCATTCCAAACCCGCTAAGCTCTGCATAAATTTTAGCGCCACGCGCTTTAGCATGTTCATATTCTTCTAACACTAAAACACCAGCGCCATCACTAAGCACAAAACCATCTCGGTCCTTATCCCAAGGACGACTCGCTTGTTGTGGCGCATCATTTCGGGTAGATAATGCCCTTGCAGCACAAAAACCACCTAAGCCTAACGTGGTTGATGCTTTTTCAGCGCCACCAGCTAGCATCACATCAGCATCACCGTAGGCTATCATGCGTGCTGAATGACCAATATTATGTACGCCACTAGTACAAGCAGTAACAATAGCTATGTTAGGGCCTTTTAACCCATGTTTTATCGAAAGCTGCCCAGACACCATATTTAAAATAGTTGATGGACAAAAAAATGGTGAAAG
>WGGB01000167.1 GCA_015491935.1 Alteromonadaceae bacterium | reverse complement strand
TATTAAAATATAGTGAGCCACAACACAGCTTTATTTTAACCCCCGAAAAATTCACTTATGCCCATAGGTACGGACAATGGCAACTTAAGTGGCAACAACTAAGTTATATAACTCAAGTATCAGAAACACAAGGATTTGAATATCATCAACTGCCTTATATTGGCATTCGTGTAAAAAGTATATCTGATATTGCTGCAAATATATCCCCGCGTTTAGCCAGCCGATTAATTCACGAACAAAAACCCTTATTAGCTTTTTGTTTGCGTTATCAATTAATTACACTTGAGCAAGCAACAATTAATTTTGAGAGTTTTATTATTTCTAACAATAATAATAAAACGACTAACACGACAACCATTACAGGGCCCGTTGCCGCTTTTTTACATCACACCATCACCTTACAACAAGCATTAGGTTATCATTTGTATATCCCTGAAAGCGCACTCGACAGAGACATTAATGACTTTATTAATTTACTAAAAAGCTGCAAAAGTTATAGTGTTGAGCATAATAACACTCTCTTGCTTTAATGATGGCCCAGAATATACGTGCAAGCAATCACATTAATATAGCAAATTCCCTCCTATAAAAATCATAAAATCGCTCTAACTTAAGGGGGCCATTAATGCTTCTAGCACATCATTTGTTAATGTTAACTTACCTTCACTCACTTCTTCAGATAATAACGAATTCGCTAATTCAGCTTTGGTTTGTTGAATTTGTTGTATTTTTTCTTCAATAGAGTTTTCAACAATGAGTTTATAAACAAACACTGGCTTATCTTGACCAATACGATGGGCGCGATCGGTGGCTTGATTTTCTACCGCAGGATTCCACCACGGATCAAAATGAATAACCGTATCGGCAGCGGTTAAATTTAGCCCCACACCACCCGCTTTTAAGCTAATTAAAAACACAGGCACATCACCCGTTTGAAATTGCTCTACCAATTGCTGACGATTACGACTGGCACCCGTGAGTTTAACAAAGGCAATATTTTCTTTCTCTAACTCAGCTTCAATCAAGGATAACATACTGGTAAATTGTGAAAATATGAGTATTCTTCGCCCTTCATCAATCATCTCTGGCAGCGTTTCCATTAAAAACTCTAATTTTGCTGATTGTTTTATTTTTTTCGCGCTCTCCATCGGCAATAATTGCGGATGATTACACACTTGGCGTAATTTTAGTAACGCATCGAGTATTTCAATTTGACTACGCTGTAAGCCCTTTTTAGCAATAATATCTTTTAAGCGCACATCCATGGCTAGGCGCACCGATTCGTACAATTGTGCTTGTTTACCTTCTATGCGCAAGGTTTGCACAATTTCTGTTTTTTTCGGTAATTCAGTGGCAATTTTGTCTTTAGTACGGCGTAAAATAAACGGTTTTATACGCTGATTTAACAGTACTTTGCGTTCATGATCACTGTGTTTTTCTATTGGATTTTTAAAGAGTTTATTAAACTGTTTTTGGCCACCTAAAAAGCCGGGCAATAAAAAGTTAAATTGCGACCAAAACTCACCTAAATGATTTTCCATCGGCGTACCCGTTACACAAAGTTTATTTTCTGCTTTTAAACTAATAATTGCTTGATAAAGCTTTGTTTTTGGATTTTTAATATATTGCGCTTCATCTAAAATTAAATAGTAAAAGTTTAGTTCTTGATAAATATCTATGTCTTTAGCAATTAATGCATAGCTAGTGATCACCACATCATAATCCGTTAAGTGGTCAAAATATTGATGACGATCGCTGCCATTAACCACCACATAAGACAAATCAGGCGTAAACTTGGCAATTTCTTGCGCCCAATTAAATACCACACTGGTGGGCGCAATAATTAAACAGGGTTTTGTCAGCCGTTTTTGTTGCTTTTCAAGCTGCAAATGGGCGAGGGATTGAATAGTTTTTCCTAATCCCATATCGTCGGCAAGAATGCCACTTAATTGATACTCACGTAAAAACTGCAACCAATTCAAGCCCTGTTGCTGATAAGTTCTCAGTTCAGCATTAAGGTTTTTCGGCACAGGCGCAGCTTTTATTTGCTTGAAATTTTTCAGTTTATCCGCCAACTTGCGTAACCGTTCAGCACCTTGGGTCATTAAGCCTTGATCATCAAGTAAGCTTAAAGTTTGATGTCCTTGAAAACGCGAAAGCTTTAAACTGCCGTCATCTTGCAAGGCATTAGGCATAAAAAGCTCAATAAATTGCGTTAATAGCGGTTTAATACTTTGATAATCTAGCGCGATAAATTCACCATTATCAAGGGTGACAAAAACATTGGCATAATCATGAGCAAACTTTTCTTTCTCTATTTTGCTCAGCCCATCATTTGCATCCGATTTAAGATCAAGACTAAGTAACTTACTTGGCAATTGCTGAATTGCGCCAAGTAGTATTGGAAACGCGGGCATTTGCTTGCCATTTATGTCTAAATTTAGTGCTAATGAAAAAAAATCGTGGCTGGTATTTTCATCTTCAACAATTTGTGCAGAAAAAACATTGTCAGTGGCCAATTCTTGATAATAAAAATTATCACTAATGGTTATTTTCCAATCTTGTTTTTTTAATTCTGGCACCGTGTTATGTAAAAATCGATGCCAAAAATAGGGGCCGTGTAAATGTAATAAATACTCTTTTTCACGATGAAAAGTGTTACGGTTATACTCGTTAAAGTGTTTAGCTTTTAAAATTGCTAAAGCTTTTTCTTCAAAAGCTAAATCACGATAAATGCGTATCGGTTGCCCCTGTAAATCTTTCGTGATCAGCGCATTATTGTTATAAGGCGTAATTAGATTACCGTCATAATTAAATTCAAGCTTAGCTAACGATAATTCTGGATTATGGGAATACGGAGAGCTTAACCGCAATTGCACTACAGGTTTGGTTAATGCTATGGCTTTTTTCAAGGTGGGTTTAGGAAGTTTCTCCGCAACTTCGCCCAGCGATAACTCAAGTTTACTCATCACCCAAGGGAGTTGCTCTTCATTAAACGTTGGGCTCGCTAATAAATTTTCTTCAAAACCACATTGAGTATTGGTTTGTACTAAACCAAGGGTGTGATTATGGCTATCATAATAACTAATAGGTTGCGATTTTATAAAACGAATATCAGCATTTGGCTGTTCTAAAACTAAACTAAGTGTTTGTAAATTATCTTCTAACGCTGTCCATTGCCAACTGCCAGTAATGGGATCAGAAAGTATTAGCGGCTTGTCTAAATCGTAATCTTGCAGCCAAAAACAACGTCCTGTGGCGATTATCTTAACCAATAGATTATGTTTTTTAATTTCATGGCGAAAATTATTACCCTTACTTATATCGGCAATAATATCGCTATCTTCATCATTAACATACACAAGGTTATTTAAATGATTTGATAACGTTTCAGCTGATAACGACTTACTCCAACCGCCACGCGTTTTTTGCCGAGAGCTTTTTACCGTTAACTGTAAATAATCGCCTTCTTCATATCTATTTTCTTGTAAAAAATAAAGTAACGCTTTCGCTGATGATGATTTTTCAGGAGCACTAAAACCACTCAACCATTGTTCAATGGTAGCTTTTGACGCCCCTTGTGAGGTTTTATTTTCTAAATAATATTGCGCCAGTGCCGCACCATGTTTGCATTCGTAAGCAACATAGCAATTACATAACGATTCTATTTGTTTGTCGCGGTCGCTATAAACCAAACGGGTGGCATAATGCTCTGTCCAATGGGATTCGCTGCCAACAGTACCACGCACAACATTGCCTTCGCGCACGGCATTTTTAACGAGCCTCTTATTAAGTAAACGTCGACCTTTTTGCCATTCGTTAGCGGGGAAAATATTTTTTAAATTCTTTTCAGAAAACATAAATTGATAGGCTACTTTTAAATTTGATTAGATTCGAATGCTTGTAGATATACTTATACACAGGGTATTATACCAATCTATACTCAAGATGTTAATGACGTTAATCATAACAACAAATACGACTTAATGGCATTAAAACTGAGTGCTTAAAAAATAAATATTCCCTTTAAAAACCAAGATGTGCCACCATATTTAAGCTATTATTAATATAATTTATAACGTTAGGAGTTTGTCATGTCATCCACTAATATTGTTTGTCCTCATTGCTTGTCTACCAACCGCGTACCAAACCAGCGTTTGCACGACGCACCTAATTGTGGCAAATGTAAAAAGCCTTTATTTAACCAACAACCAATTGAAGTAAACCAAATGCAGTTTACCAAGCATATTCAAAGCAACCAATTACCTGTTGTTGTTGATTTTTGGGCGCCTTGGTGTGGACCATGTAAAATGATGGCACCCGCTTTTAGTAGTGCGGCGGCAAAAATGGAGCCAAATGTGAGGTTTGTTAAAGTAAACACTGAACAAGAGCAAATGCTAGGGCAACAGTTTAATATTCGTAGTATTCCAACTATTGCCATTTTTTATCAAGGGAAAGAAGTTGCTCGTCAAGCAGGTGCAATGCAAGAGGCAGGCATAATTCAATGGGTAAATAGTATATTGAGTCAATTACATTGATGATG
>WGGB01000166.1 GCA_015491935.1 Alteromonadaceae bacterium | reverse complement strand
TTGTAACACAGTTGGCTTTACTGCACTTTTTCCTGCATTGCTAAATTGCGGCTCGTCAATAAAGGTAATAGCAATATTATTTTTAGCTTCATTCATTATTCAACTGCCTTATTTTGCACATCGCTTACATCACAATGTTGTACCTCACGGTTAAGCTTTTGTATTGACTTTACAGAGGTAGAATTAGTGCGCATCATCCATAATTTGATCATTAGCCAATAAGCACTATAAACCAGTACGATCATCAATGCAGGTTGCGATCTATAGCCTGTAAATGCGGCGAAAACACCACCAAAACGACTGCTGTCATCCAAAACATTGCTAGTATCCCAAACAGGATCAATTAACGTAGGCAGCCAATCTAAGGCGATCATTTTATCAACACTATCAACAATCAAAGCAGCGGCAAGTAATAACAATAACGCTTCACTGACTTTAAAAAACAATTGCCATGAAAAATAACGCGTGCCTTTTGATAATGCCCAAAAGCTCACATACGCTAAAACAAAACCAGCACTCGCAGCAACAATAAAAGCCATTAAACCATCAGTACCATTCGCGACTTGGCTATGAGTAAAAGAAAGTCCTGTACCATAGAGAAAAATAACTGTTTCTGCGCCTTCTCGCCCCACCGCAATTGCAGCAAGAATCGCCATGGCAATATAACTTCGTTTATCACTGGCGCGCTGCATACCTGTTTCTAAATGTTGTTTTAAATGTCTGCCATGACGACGCATCCAAAATACCATTTGTACGATAAGTGCTGCTGCCACTAATACCATAACTAGTTGAAAATATTCTAAACTTTCACTGGCTAATTGCGTTTGAATTTTAAGCATTATAGTGGCAAGTAATAAAGCTAAAAGAATACCAAAACCCACACCAGCAATTAAATAACGCATACCTTGATTAGTGTTTTCAGGTGTTGATGTTGCATATTGATTTTTTAACCACGCATACAAAATACCGATCACTAACATGGCTTCGATACTTTCACGCCAAACAATAAAAATAGTACTCGCCATTATTTTTCTCTCTCGTCTCATATTGAATAATTGAATAATTGAATAATTTAACCGCTTTTATTTAACCAGTTTACTTAACTAGCAATACACCTTTGGCTGTAGCTAAATGAAACTCGCCAAAGAAACGGTATTCGCCTGCTTTTAATGGGGCAAAAACCACACTGCGGGTGACACCTTCGGCAATAACCGATTCTTTACGCAAGCGTTTACTTTCAAACTCTTCAGGCCCTGGCCCTAAATTGGTGATCACTAATTTAAAACGTGTTTTGGCAGGAACGGTGATCACATCAGGTTCAAAGTAACCATTTTTAATCGTAAGTTTATAAGCAGGTAAAGCAGCGGCAGTTACATGAGGCGCTATAAAAAACGCGACTAATAATGCTAAGTTAATTATTTTATTCATTTAAATCACATTCCAATCAGCAAAATGAGCTGTATATCACGACACAGCTCTTGTTTTAATGAGTACAAAGCTAAAAATTTAGCTGCGCTCTTACGCCATAAGCACTTAAGGTACTTGCTTGTTTATCGCCACCAGCATGGCGAATAACTTGTACATTAGGTGACACCGTCAACTGGCTATTAATGCGATAGCGATAATAAATTTCAGCAATTTGCTCACTACCCTTAGCATTAAACCCCACTAAATCTACCGATTTTGCTTTGTATTCATCACTTAAAATTAAGTAACCAAGTGATAGTCCAATTGCATCACCAGCCCGCTGCCAATAGCTACCGCCAAAATCAGCGCCTAAGGTAATAGCGCGGTCAAACTTTACTTCGCCCTGTGTTTGCCAACCTAAACGCGTATATAAAGTTAGATAATCATCAACTTTTTGATCAATACTCAAGCCAACGCCAGCATGAGATTGTTTATTTTCACTTAGATTTTGCGCATTAGCGTTATGCCAATAATACAAACGGTAATGACCCGATAAACCAACAAACAGGTTTTGCTTAGTCTCTATTTGAACAATAGTTAACGGATTGCTTAGTGAGTTTTCAAAACTAGCACCTTCGCCAGCACCAAAAATTCCCATAGAAACCGTATATTGTGCAGGACTTAGCGTGTCATTAACCCACGCGGCACGTATGCCAGGAGTAAAGCCAAAATCATCAACGCCAATATCGCCGCCAACATCTAACAAGGGATTATGAACAAAACTTTGGTTAATAAAGCCATGCGTTTCATCATCTGCAATGCTGTTTTGATCAAAAAACATAAAGGGATCAATTTTACCAATATTTAACTCAAGGTGTTCTCGTGATAAATCGGGATTCCCTCCTAAAGGTAAAGGAATGTCTAATTGATACCAAGCTTGTGTTAACAGCACGGTACTGTCTGATGTAGTAGAACCTGGACGTTGAAAGCTGGTGCCATTTAATGACGAAAATGCTTGCTCTGGATTTTCTAAGCCAAGTCCTTGTCCCATACGAAAATGACTAAAGAAAAAGCCTTCTGATGCACCAATACTGCCTGCAGGCAAGCTTACTGTTGCATCTGCTCGATAGTTTAATTCATCATTTTTACTATCGCGCTGTGCACCAGATAATGACTGCGCCATCATGGTAAAACCAACGCTAGTTTCAATGCCTTGTAAGTTTTCCACGGTGCGCGCCGCACTACGATAACTATTTGCCAAAGATTCAACCGCTTTTAAACGCGCGCTAATTTCTGGCTCACTATCGCTAATATAAGGCTGTTCTAATGATAATTTTAAGATTTTGTTTTCTTTTTCTAAACTATTAATGCGTTTTTCCATGCTGTTTAAACGCTTAACTAATTCAGTTTCGGCACGTTTTTTATTAGTCGTTTCATTAACTGTTTCACTAGCAACAACGGATAAACTCGCTGTCAGGCTAAACAGTCCTAACGCAACAGCACAGGCTAATCGAGTTTTATTCATAATTTAGTAGCCTCCGCGCTTACCAATGCCAGCGTAAATAAAATCATATTCTACTTGAAAAGGTTTAAACCAAGGACGAACTCCCGTTAAGCGATCGGTATGGCGACCAAAATGTTTGCCTGCCATGTTTTCTTTCGCGTTAGGTGGATAAATAGTAAATTTAACCGTGTATTTTCCTGGTCCCATTAACTTAACATTGTCGCCATAATGCGGGCCATCGTTTGCCACCATAGGCATAAAATCACCACGTATAACTTTATCCGATCCTTTTTTAGTCACTTGATATTGTACAAATAAGTATGGGATCCAATCGCCTTCGGCAAAACCATTGGCATTAATATCAAGGGCGCGAATATCCGCTTCTAAATGCACATCTGAATTTTCTGATAAATTCATCATGCCAGCAGGCTCCATACGTACAGGTTGTAAATAAACCGCCGCGATTTCCATACCATTACGTTGTTCAGGCACACCAATAGGATATTCTACTGCTAACGATGCTGCTGAATACACACTAAGCCCAGCCATTAAAGCAATGCTTTTTACATTATTATTAATCGCCTTTTTTACTTGTTGATAACACATATTTTTTTTGTTCCTATAATACTGAAAACAACTTACAAATGAGAATGATTCGCATTATAGTTACCGCTATTATTTAGTCAAGGGTTATTTTTGTAAATATGACAATGAATTGAGCTAAATCAGTTTTTAGATAAAAAAGAGAAGGAAACACGTTATTGATATAGGAAACAATAACGTTATTTATACTAATGAATTGAAAAATAAGCCTTTAAAATGGCGAGTACATTAATAACAACAATTAATGTGGGGAGTTTTGTTATTAATGTTCAATACTGATCTTTTGACTAATACTTGCCGTCTTACCTGCATTAACCGTTTGCCAATGGGTATTCGCGGCTTCTAAACAAAGATATTCATTTTCGCCGCCAGTGTGGATATCAGCCATAGTATCAGCGGTTTCTTTACCGGGGTTCCATAATACCCATTGCTGATTATTTCCACTTTCAATGTTAAGAGTTCGCTGCCATTTGAAGTCAATAATTTGCATTTTTTCCGTACTATGATAAATACGATCAACAGGGCCAACACAGCTAACCTTTGTTTCGCCAGCGCTGTGCTCTGCGGTTAACTTATCGTCAAAGCTAATATGAGTTAATGCGGGAATTTCTACCTTTTCAGGCGAGCTGACGGCAAAATAACTATGCAATGCTAGCGAATAGTCAAACGCTTGCTCGCTATTGTTTTGTATCATTAAGCTTTGCCTAAATTCTGTCCCAAAAAACAGTTTTTGCGTTAGCGTAAACGCATAAGGCCAATGAGGATGACATTGCTTATTTTGTAAGGTTAACGTTATGTAAACGCCCTGCTCTACTAACTTATAATCGCTTAATTGCCACTGACTTTGTCGAGCAAAACCGTGAGCACCAACATTTTCACCCGCAACCATAAAATTACCAAACCAAGGCCAACATAACGGAATACCGCCGCGAATAGCTTTACCTTGTTGAAAAACAGCCTTTTTGCTTAGCCAAAATACTGGCTTTTGTCCATTTGGCTGCCACGCTAAAACCTGCCCACCATACAAACTCACTTTTGCCTGACAAGCTTGATGGTTAATGTTGAGGCATAATATGTCAGTATTAATTGTCGATAATAATATATCACCAAATTGATTATTTGCTAACGGTGTCTTGCTCATGTTTGCCTAGTATGTATTTTAAAAGCGAGTAATAAGCGTCATAATAAAAGCAAGCTCGACTGGTTGAAATAATAAAAGTTTTCTTTATTCATAACATTAAAGGTGCTGCAAGTATTCAACACATTGCTGCGGGTCGCCTCGAAAAACAATGCGAGATTGCTTTTGTGCTAATTGATACTGATACATGGGATCATAATAGTGTGCTAATAACGGTGCTAACCAATTAAGGTGAGCGCGCATATTATCTAAAGCTTGCGTTGAAAACGCCTGTTGCATCGCTGTTGATAATTCAATATAACGCTGCGAGCCTAATCGTTTTCTCACCCGATAAAGCCCCTGTGTTAAATAATCATTAAAACTTATGCTTCCTTGTGCAACGCCTTGTGGTTGACAAAATTGAGTAAACATATCGACAATATATTCTTTAAATAAGCGTTCAAGTCTAAGCTCAAATGCTTGTTCAACCACCACCACATCGGCATTTTTCATTGCGGTAACTAAAGAAAATGGCAGATGCACATTACCGATTAAACGACCTTCATCTTCAAGCACTATAGACTGTTGTGTGCTAGTAAATTGTCGGCAAAGATATTGCTCTGTTAGCGTATTTTCAAAACTAATTTGTGTGGCTGGCGGATCAACAAAAGCACCAAAGCTTGAACCGCGATGATGGGCGGCACCTTCTAAATCTAAACTATTGTGACATTGTGGTAATAAGGTTGTTTTACCCGATCCCGTATTGCCCGCAAGCAGCACTAACGGATGTTTAGCAATATGGTCTATTTGGGTGAGTAAAAAACCACGTAGCGCTTTATAACCGCCTTTAACAATAGGATAATCTACACCACAGTCTTTCAACCACTGTTGCACTGTTTGCGATCGTAAACCGCCGCGAAAGCAATAAATAACGCCGTCTGGATTTTTCTGACAAAACGCCAGCCATTTTGCTAAACGCTGCGCTTTTGTTTGTCCAGACACTAATTGATGACCTAGTTTTATGGCGGCATCTTGCCCTTGTTGTTTGTAACAAGTGCCAACTAGCGCTCTTTCATCATCATTCATTAACGGATAATTTATCGATTGTGTAAAGGCTCCTTGGCTAAATTCAACAGGTGCGCGTAAATCTAGTAATGGCTTTTTTTCAGTAAAAATTTGCTGATAATTAATTAATTGCAACCCTTGCGAGCTATCTTTAGCCTTAGCTAACATTCGTTTACCTTAATCGTGTATGAGCTATGCTTTTCAACTAGCTGACCAATAGGTGCTAAGGTAAATCCTTGTTCTTGTGCATAGTCTTCAAAATTTTGTTGCTGATTTACATCGACGCAAACCAGTAGGCCACCACTGGTTTGAGGATCGCACAATATGGCTTGCTGCAAAGTAGATAATGGAGAAACATATTGACCAAAACTATCAAAATTACGCTGACAACCACCCGGTAAACAGCCTTTTTCAATATAATAGGGTAAAGGTTCAAAAGTAGGGATTTGATTAAAATAAAGCTCGGCGGCTAATTCACTACCTTGGCAAACTTCCAGTAAATGACCAAGCAAAGAAAATCCCGTAACATCCGTCATGGCATGAACTGATGAAAGTTCGGCAAATGCCATACCAACACTATTTAACCTTTTCATCGCATCAGGGGCTAAATGTACGTGTTCAGCTAACAACTGTTGTTGTTTTTCAGCCGTTGCTAAAATGCCAATACCTAATGGCTTGGTTAAATACAGTAAATCTCCTTGTTTGGCTTGATTATTTTGTTTCACTTTTTGTGTTTCAACAAGGCCAGTAACCGCTAAACCAAAAATAGGCTCTGGCGCATCAATTGAATGGCCACCCGCTAAAGGAATACCTGCGTCCATACAAATTTGCCGTGCGCCATCAAGTACTTCTTTGGCAACTTCAGCTGAAAGTTTCGCTACAGGCCAGCCTAAAATAGCAATAGCCATCAGCGGCTTACCGCCCATCGCATACACATCACTAATGGCATTACAGGCGGCTATTTTGCCAAAATCAGTGGCATCATCAACAATCGGCATAAAAAAATCAGTCGTCGATATAACCGCTTGACCATTGCCAATATCATAAACGGCGGCATCATCTTTCGTTTGATTACCCACCATCAACTGTGGATATTCGGGTAAAATTAACGAGGATTTAAGCATATTATCGAGCACAGCTGGGGCTATTTTACAACCACATCCTGCGCCATGAGAATATTGAGTTAAGCGGATTTTTTCCATTGTTTATGGCCTTGTCATTATTTTTATTTTTTGAGCAATATCGGTACTTAGCTTAGCCTTGTCATTAAAGATAATCATTAAAGACAATAAAAAAACTAAAATACAACATTATCAGGATTATGCGCTTTTTTACTGCATTAGCAAAGTTACGGTATGAGCTAATAAAAAATAAAAGGCAAAAAAAAGCACAGCTTAAATGAATTAAGCGGTGCTTTTTAAATTGTTCATTATGTTTTTTACTTACTTTTTAAATAACTTAAACAAAATTTTACACTAACCGATACTATTTACTGTATGCCGTAGGCAAAGCTGATTTTTTTAAATAACGATTACGTAATTTATCTTGACGCGCTTGCGTTGAATATTCATCACCTGCGATCCACATTTTTTCAACATGGCTGCTTAACTCAAATGGATCGGCACTCCACAAAACCAAATCTGCTGCTTGTCCTTTGGCTATTTCCCCTGCATTTAAGTGAAAAATATCAGCAATATTACTGGTAACAGCCGCTAATGCCGCTTGTTTACTTACGCCATTGGCAACCGCATTACCTGCATCAAAACGCAATTGATAAATGTTATGCGTGTCTTGATTAAAAAAGGCTACTTTAACACCAGCATTGATCAAATTAGCCGCAGTTTTAAGTGAAACGTGTAATGAATCAAAACTACCTGGCAAATCGCGCATGGCATCAATCACTACCGGCACATTCGCGGCAACGAGTTGCTTAGCAACTAATTCAGCATCACCTGCATCTAAAATAACTAAGTCTAAATTAAAACGTTTTTTAAGTTTAATTAACGCTAAAATATCAGTGGCACGATCAGCATAAACTAATAATGGCTTTTTACCGGCTAACACCGCATTAATAATTTTTTCATCACGTTTAGGCTCTGCCGCCGCTTTTGCTTTTTTCTCTTTTTTAGCGAGTTTGCCTTTTGCTTTACTCGCTTTCTCTTTTTTGGCTTTAGCTAGTTTTTTCTCGGCATCTTCAAAGGTATTAAAAAGCTTTTGTAATGCCATTGCGCGCGAACCTTTACGCTCTGCACCAACCGCCGCCACAACAGCCGTATTCGCTTGTAAAACACTGTTAAACTTACCTGTTAAATCAACAACAAAGGTTTGTCCTTTAAACAAATCTTCGCCGCCATTAGGGCTAACCACACTGCGCGTAATTCCCCCTTTGCGGGTATAAGCAATAGCCGTTGAGAGCGGATTAAACGCTAAACTGGCATCAAAGGTTATTTTAGCTTTTTTATCACTGGCATCTCGCGACGAAGAAACGGCACTGACTTCCACTAAGCCTAAGTTATTCATCACCGCAATAAAGCCTGGTGTTAAAATTTTACCTTGTGCATCAATGACTTCATCGGCTGTCACTTGGTTACTTGGGTTAATCGCCACAATTTTTCCATCATCAACCAAAACACTTGCTTTTGATAATACACCTTGTGCTGTTGCCGTTTGTACAGTGGCATTAGTAATTAATAATGATTTAGCTTGTACTGTGCTAAATACCGTTGCTAACGCCAATGCCGCTAAAGAATATTTAGTAAATTTCATTCGTTCTTCCCTTTATTGAGCCGTGGCTGTTGTTAATGATGAGGGGGTGCTTGCTTTTGTTGTTTTTAAAGCAGACTGACCGACTAAAAAGTCACTTTGTGCTTGATAAGCTTTATCGTTTGCATCAAATACTTTTGCACCATCAATAAATACTTGTTCAGCATGAGCATAAACACTGAAAGGATTTTGGTTCCAAATAACTACGTCTGCATTTTTACCTTGCTCTAAGCTACCAATTTTATCATTTAAACCAACAGCTTTCGCTGCATTTAAAGTGATCCAACGAATCGCATCTTGAGGTTTGAGATCAAAACCATGATCATCTGCTCGATACATGATTTTACCTGCCTCTTGATTTAAACGCTGAATGGTTTTACCTGAATCTGAATGCACAATAGCACAAGAATTTTTCGCAGCATCAACAATGGCGGCATTTTCTTGCACCATGTCATAAGCTTCCATTTTAAAGCCCCACCAATCTGGCCACATGGCAACACAATTACCATTTTCAGCCAATAAATCTGCTATTTTATAAGCTTCTACCGCATGATGAAAAGTGCCTGAGTTGTAATGAAATTCTTTACCTAAATCAATCATCATTGCCATTTCTTCGGCTTTATAACAATGGTTTTGAATACGAATGTCGCCCTCAAGCACACCACGTAAAGTATCAAGGGTTAAATCACGTTTCGGTGCTTTAGGATTTTTACCTGCGGCGTAATCAGCATCATATTTTTCCCATGCTCGTTTATATTCAACCGCTTTTGCCCAAGCTTCACGATAACCAGCCATATTGCCCATACGCGTTGACGGAGCCTCATGTTGCGAGCCATAAACACGTTTAGGATTTTCACCACAAGCCATTTTCAAGCCATAAGGTGCATCAGGAAATTTCATGCCTTGCATGGTAACGCTCGGTACATTTTTTAGCGTAACACCACGCCCACCAAATAAATTAGCCGAACCTGGTAATATTTGTAAGGTAGTAATACCACCTGCTCTAGCGGTATTAAAACCAGGATCTTGTGGCCAAACACTGTGCTCTGCCCAGACTCGTGAAGTATTTGGGTTGGTCATTTCATTGCCGTCGGCATTTGACTCAAACGAAGGGCTTGGATAAACCCCTAAATGCGAATGCACATCAACAATACCTGGTGTTACCCATTTTCCTGTGCCATCAATAACTTGCGCGTTATCTGCGGTTAAATTTTTGCCGACTTGTTTAATTTTACCCTCAATAAAAAGCACATCAGCATTATCTAAACGCTCACCGTTACCAATAAGTACGGTGGTATTGGTTATTAATGTATTTTTTTGCGGTAAATGCTGATATGTACTGGGATAAGGATTTTTATTAATAGTAACTTTAGCGTCTTGCGGCTCTTTGGTAAGACATCCTGATAAAGATGCGGTAAGCGCAATCATCACTAACGATGGTGCATATTTAGACATTTTACTTTCCTATTGGCTAACTATAGTGCGATTTTTAGTTGCTTTATGACCGTTGTTTTATAATACAATGCCATAAAATATTTTAGTCAAGGTTATTACTATTTTAAGTTAACAACAAGTGAACACGCTATGAGTAGAGTTTTTTTTGCGATAAAGCTCTAATTCAATAGCAGTAATAACAAGTAATTAATCAAGTTCAAGTTCAATATCAGTACAACCTTTAGCGCAATAAACATGGGCAATTGTTGCATCTTTAGTAAATTTTACCTGTAAAATTTTGTGACATTGCTGGCAATAAACATTCTTGCCTAGCAGGATGTTTTTAATTGATTTTTTTTGTAGATAAAAAGAATCACTGGTCTTTTTTTGTAATGCTTTAAATTGTTGGATATTTATCATAAAAATAATTTGTTATTATAAAGATAATTGTTATTGCTTAACAAAACACTTAACGATCATATCGTCGATGAAGCCACAATGAGTATTATGCATTTTGTTGAAATTTGAATTACATCTTAACGTAGAACAAGCGACAACGGCTATCGTTTTATTAAGCCAACACTGTGATTTGTCTATAAACCAGTTAAAAAATGCGATAAATAAAGGTGCGCTTTGGCATACTAAAGCAGGAAAAAACACAGCTATTGTGACTAATAACAATACCTCTGAACAAGCCGTTAAAAAATCATTTAATAAATACACTAAACGTTTACGACGAGCTAAAGCGCCATTAGTCATAGGAGATACATTACATTTTTATTATGATGAAAATGTTTTAATTCAACAACCTGAACCTGCACAATTAATTGCTGATTTACACGCTTACAGTATTTGGTATAAACCCTATGGTATGCTTTGCCAAGGTTCTAAATGGAGTGATCATTGCACTATTAACCGCTGGGTAGAAACTCATATAGAGCCACAACGCCCAGCATTTATTGTGCACCGCTTAGATAGAGCAGCATCAGGGTTAATTATTATCGCCCACAGTAAAAATGCGGCCAAAGCATTTAGCCAATTATTTGAACAGCATCAATTAACAAAAACCTATCAAATCATTTGTCATGGCGATCACCGCGCTCATCCACAACCAGAAAAAATAACCTTCCTCATTGATAATAAAGCCGCTAATTCTAGTTTTAACTTACTCGAATACAATGACGAACATAATTTATCTTTAATTAAGGTCAACATTGGTAGTGGTCGTAAACATCAAATAAGAAAACACGCAGCAGCGATTAATTTACCTGTGGTTGGCGATCGCTTACATGGTGATAAAAAACAACATTATCCTGAGCAATTAAACTTACAACTATGCGCAGTATCATTAGCCTTTATTTGCCCTATAACTAAAATAAAACAAACATTTGAATTACCTCAACATTTAAAACCATGCATACTAAATACCATTAAGTTGCTAAATAAAGGTCAACATAATTGATTATTTTTAGAATGTGGGATATTTGCAACCGTGCGTTTTAATAAATAAACCTCTTTGCTCACTATATGCTGATATTCAAAAAAATGAGTATTTAATTGTAATACTTTATAGGCATGATAATTATCGGCATTAGTTAAATCGGCATCATAGTATTGACCATCAATTAACTCACTTTCTGTGGTGGTAAAATGTATATCGCCAACTAAGCCCCAACTACCGTATTCAACACTTTGCTCAATAATATGACTATGCTGCGCACGAATAAAAGTAAATTCAAAACCGCCATCTTCGCTAAAATTTGCATATTCACTATGTTCAATACCTTGTTGATCTACATTTTTTCTAAACCAACTACCAAATAATTGTTCACGTTTACATTTTATCAAAATATTCCACCAAGTTTTTTATAAAAAAATAGAGTGCTTCATTCTCATTATGATATAACAAGCCAAAAATTTAAGGAATTAATCATGGATGCATTAAAAGTACAATTGTTATTAACTGGCAATGAAATAATGTCTGGTGATGTTATTGATAGTAATTCGGCAATGATAGCGCAATTATTAAAAGCTATTGGCATTGAGGTACAAAGAAAAGTCACTGTTGGTGACGAACTAAATACACTCGTTAACGAAATAAAAACGATAACTCAACAGGCCGATATTTTAATTATTAATGGTGGTTTAGGACCAACCATTGATGATATGACCGCCCAAGCACTCGCATTGGCGGCCAATAAGCCCATTGTGCGCCATCCACAAGCAATGCAGCACCTTAAAAATTGGTGTCATCAACGTAATTATCGCCTTAGTGAACCCAATAAAAAACAAGCAGACTTACCACAAGGGTGCGAAATTATTGCTAATAGTGTTGGTAGTGCCGTTGGTTTTAAATTAACACTCAATAATTGTGAAATATATTGTACACCGGGAGTTCCCTCTGAATTAAAGTTAATGCTTGAGCAGGAAATAACCCCTGAGCTTAATCAAAAAATTCCTGAGCATTTAAAAACAAGCGTTAAGCGTATGCAAGTATTTGGTATTGGTGAATCAACTATTCAAAAACTTATCGATGAAAATTTTCCTCATTGGCCTAGCGATATTGAATTAGGTTTTCGTGCAGCAATGCCATTAATTGAAGTCAAATTAACCTCTCGTAATAGCCAAGCAAGTAAGTTAGCCGAAGTATGGCACCGTAAAATAGTCGCATTGCTTGGCGATCACATTATCGGTGAAAATTCAACAAAACTAAATAAAGTGGTGGTTGACTTACTCGCTAAACAACAAAAAACCATTACGTTTGCTGAATCTTGCACGGGTGGCTTAATTGCCAGCCAGTTAACACAGGTTGCCGGTGCCTCTCAAGTATTTGAAGCAGGCTTTATTACCTATTCTAATAATATAAAAACAGCACTATTAGGGGTTAATGAAAAAATACTCAATCAACATGGGGCAGTAAGTGAACAAACAGTGTTGGCAATGGCAAAAGGTGCTTTAGCAAAATCTCAAGCTGATTATGTGGTTGCCGTTTCAGGTGTTGCAGGCCCCGATGGTGGTACAACTGAAAAACCCGTAGGAATAGTTTGGATTGCATGGGGAAATAATGACATTCTCAACACCTGTTGTTTATATTTACCCGGAAACCGCCATTATTTTCAGCACTATGTTGCCGCGGCAAGTCTTGACTTAATTCGCCGAATGCTCATTTCTTCATCAGAAAGTGCCTATTATCTTGAAGAACGTAAATTTAAAGCCAAATTTAGTGAAAAACAATAGCAAAAATAGTGAAAGTTTAGTATATCTTTAAGAGTTGGTTAAATAAGGTATTAAGATGTTGTAATACCTACTATACTTTATAGCGTGATTTAATATTTGAGGACATAGCTTTGATAGAGAAAAATTTTATTACCAGTGGACGTAACACTATTATCCATAAATCAAGAAAGTTTGATTTAGTTATCCTTAATGGAGGCCATCAAACGATCGTTGTGAGTCACCGAGGTATATCTCCCTATAATGGGCCTGTACCGAGAAAAAAATCAGAAGCGAAAAAAGCTTATCAAGAAGTCGTTGATTTAGCTTCAATTGATATTTTTGGTGAAGAGAAAAAATTATTATTTGTACAAGCTTTAGATAATAAAGAATATAAAATTGACTACACCAAAGAAGGCACAGCTAATTTTATTAAAGTACACCAAGATAACTATATTTAAGTAAACTAGGTTTTCATAAACAAAGTCTCATCAATAAGAGAAATAACATAAGTAGTTAGTAATAATACTTAAGCCAAATATCAGTGTAGTTTTTAGTGATAAGGTATTAAATACATGACCGAAGCAACATTAGAGGTTAACAAAAAAGACAATGTCGATTTAGTACTCAAGCCCGTAAAGCTTGGCTTACCTTTAACGGAATCTGATATCAAAGATATCATTAAAGAATCGAAATACACTGATTTATTTCTTGATGAAACAAGTTTAAAAAACGCCATTGCTGAACTCAATGACGTTTTAAAGCCATTACAAGCGAATAAACCAGGACGTGAAATTCGCTATCAAATTTTAGAGCGCAAAGACGCAACGCTCCAGATAAAAATAGACAAAGATGAAATGACAGCCATCGGCGAAATAACGACCGCTATGGGTGGAAATCATTTAACTGCTAAAGCAATTTTAAATGCCGCTCAAAGTGATGGCGTAAAAAAAGGATTTAGTAAAAAAGATCTTATTGAACTTGCTCAACTAGCAGCCAAAGCACCGCCTGGAATAACCGTTGAACACCCTATTGCCTAGGTAAAGACCCTATTGATGGCAAAGATGCCAAAATAAAACCTCTAGTACAAAGCGCTCAAGACAGAATTTTACGTCCTAAAGAACGCGAAGATGGT
>WGGB01000165.1 GCA_015491935.1 Alteromonadaceae bacterium | reverse complement strand
TTAATTTTATAATTAACTTTTTGCTGCCAATATTTATGCCCTGGCGCACCTGAAGCGGTTCGATAAACATTAACTGTAGGCAATAATTCATCTAATTGACGAAATTTATCATTAAATTGCACATTATTTGCCATCGCATGGTTAGCAACAACCAAGCTTAAAACAGCCAATGCAGAACGAAGTGAATATTTCATAGTGTTCCTGAAATTTTAGTTATTTAAAAATATGTCTAGTTACTATACCCTAAGATAACCAAAGGTTAGAAATAGATAATTTGCGAGCGGTGTTTATAGCATATTTTATGCTAATATGGTTAGCTAACATACGATTAATAGCTAATATTTTACGGTTAATTGCTGTAAACGTCATTGTTAATCACCAATAGCCTATAGAAAGAACAACCTAAATTTTAATGACAGTTAGCGCAATAACCGTGCGCTTCAACTATTTGATGAGTAATTTTAAAACCGCTGACTTTCGCCATAGCTTGAATGGTATTTTCCAAATCATTTGACTGGGTTTCTTCAACATAACCGCATTGATCGCAAATTAATAATTGCACAGGATGATTACATTCTCCAAAGTGATGACACATTACAAAGGCATTAATCGATTCTATTTTATGAACAAATCCTTGTTTACTTAAAAAGTCTAAAGCCCGATAAATGGTGGCAGGTTTTGCTGAAGCATCTAGTATTTTCAATTCATCTAATAACTCATAAGCACCTACAGCACCTTGATGCTTTGTAAGTAAAGTGAAAACTTGTTCTCTAAGCGCTGTAAAACGAACACCTCGTTTTATACAAACTTGTTGTGCTTGTTGCAATAATTGTTGTGCTGACATGAGTACAGATGTAATAAAGAAAAATATCACTTAGTGTAACATAGAAGAAAATGAACACTAAAACCTTTTATTTTTCACGGTAAAAATTAAAAATTTTGATTGAAATATTGAATAAATTTAGCCTTATTCTCAGGCAATACTCGTTGGTATTGGGCATTAAAGAAATAGGCACTGCGATAAAATTTGGTGAGTAATTGATCGAAATCTTTAATAAATTTTTGACCAATAGCCGACTTAGTGCACATCATATGCCCTAAAATATAGTCATCAGCCCCTGCAATGTCATAACGATACAATTTTTTATTCGGTTCTGTTGGCGCATAAGACTGTTGGAACAATGCATATTCGATGACCAAATTAAAACGCTGCTGATTAAGTTGTTTAAATAAGGTATGAATATTAACAGGGCTTTGTATTAAGCGATTCCTATTTACTTGCGTTAACATTTTATCTAATTGTTTGCCGTAACTTCGGCCACTTACGGTGCCTATACGTAGCTGTTTATTATTTTGCAATAATTGTTGTATATTTATGGGTTCAGCGACCAAAAGCGGTTTAGCACTATATAATTTTTGCCCTAAAAATAATGATAACGGTTTACTGATATAAAAATTTTTCGCTCTTACATCATTTTCAATTAAATCACTAAAACAGATATTATCGGCTAAATTTGGCTGATACATTTGGGCCATATTATTAAAAGACTTAAATTCTATTTGATAATGATTAAATAAGTTAAAAATAAAGCGCAGGGTTTTCCCCGTTAAATCTTTTTTATCCTCTAAATTTTTCCTATGTAATAAACTGACTGAATTAGCATAAATAATTATTTTTTGTTTATCTTCAACATAATTAGCTAAATCACTATGTTGATATTCATTACCATATAATTTTGCTAACTCACCGTTGCTACGTAGCTCCAACATTTTTAAATCAAAAATTTTAGCTAATTTACGTCCTAATTGATTGTATTGGAAAGCCGCATAAACATGTTGCGCAGGTAATATTTCAATTGCAGCGACATTGTCACTGATTTTTTCAGGTACAGTATAGGCATATTCAATAAATATATCCGCTTGCTGTTGTTTTAAGGCGTCAAAACCGCTAACAATGGAGTCAACCACCAAAGTTTTTTTTTCAAAGGGCAAAAACTTAGTAAATTTAAACCAAGAAGACCATGCGGGTTTAAGCTTGATAAGGTCAGATAAATGTTTAATGTTTATATGTTTTTTATCATAAAAGGCTAATACTGGGTATTCAGTATCTATATACCATTGTGGGAATAAAGCTTTTGGTAATTCGTTTTTATAAACTCCAACGATAATATCAAGCTTATGAGCATTAAAATCCGCAATGGATTGCTTTAGTGGTTGAATTTTAAAATTTATTTTTTCGTCTGGGTATATTTTTTTTAATAACTGAAAATAGATACCATTACCATTTTCTCCAGTATAGTTTATCCATTCATCGGCACCCACGGTTATTTGTTGTTGAGCAAATAACAGCGGGCACAAAAAGGTAATAATTAAATAAAATATTCCAAAAACAGAATTCTTGATGGGTAGCCCTTAAAAATACGAATATCTATCTTTGTTATAACTTTGTTCTAATTAATAAGCAATCATAGTTTTATATTTGCACTCTAACAATAGGTGCATTTCATTTCCGCTGAGTATTGTTTCATGTCTGTAGGCAATATTTTGTGCATTGATAGCACTTAAAAAGATTCACAAAGCCATATCTTTGTAATAATCGCTAAGGTACAAGACCGTTCGAGCAACCAAAAATACTTAGGGCTGAATTTCTAAATAGTTCAGGGGTCTTCGGTGGGTAGATATGAATATTCTCTATATAATAAATTTTATCTAAAATATCATAACAGAAAAGTAGTTGTGCCTAACAAACGTGAAGATGCAACAAAATATTACTTTAAGGAAGTTGTTGCATTAAAAAATAAAAAAGATGCCGTTCAAAAAAGCGAACTAAATAGAAAAAGAAGAACCACACCCACAAGTAGTGGTTGCATTAGGATTATTCACTAAAAAACGTGAACCTTCTAAGCCTTCAACATAATCGACTTCACCATCAACTAAATATTGTAAACTCATCGGGTCAACCACCATAGTAACTCCTTGTTTTTCTATAGTCATATCGCCGTCATTAACTTTTTCATCAAAGGTAAAACCATACTGAAAACCTGAACAGCCACCACCCGTAACATAAACACGTAATTTAAGGTTCGGATTTTCTTCTTCAGTGATCAAAGACAATACTTTTTTTGCTGCAGCATCAGAAAATTTAATAGGTAATTCAGGATTTGACATTCACTTTACTTCTCAAAAAATTAAACCGTCAGCACCATCACTGACATCGGTTAATTATCTTAAACCTGAGTGTTTTAGTCAAGTAATAGTATTGTATCTAGGCGTTAATTTGTTACTATATTTGTTAGAATAAATGACTCTACTAGATAAATTTATTGATAAATAGTTAATTACGCATTAATTAATAGCCCAGACATACGTTTTTGTTAAACGATGATACTTTTGCCAACGACTTTTAGGTAAAATAGCAGCAACCTGTATTTGTTCAGGATTAAATTTTTTAGGTAGGGTAAACTCACCATTAATCATTTGAAAATATTGAAAATTAAAGCTAAGTTCTTGACGCGTTATGTGGGCGTTTTTAGTTAAATAAAAACTACTTGGCTTATTATTTAAACTCCCCATAATATTCATCGCAACATAACCTTTAGCATAACGTTTCTTTTTATTTTGTTGTACTAGCACTAACTGAAAACGATAATGATTGGGGCTATTGGTTGAATAAATCGTCAAATTATCAATAACCACACCTTCAGCTTGTTTTTCAGGTGCCATCACTTTTTCATAAAAGCCTAATTCTTTTTTTACTTTAAAGTGTTCTGCTTCTACTCTGTGCAACATAGCAATCGACTTTTGATTCGACATGCGTTCAATTTCAAGCTCTATTTCCAAGGTATTAATTTTATCTATACTCTTTTCTTGCTCTTGATAAAGTTTTTGTAAACGAGACTTTTGTTGGAGTATCGTAATTTGCTGATAACTATGATAAAAATTACCAAACCGATAACCAATATAAAAAAGCAAGGTACAAAAAAATAACACTAACAATGCTGATTTAAAGGCTCCTAAACGATGAAATATATATTTAAAATTAATTTTTGCTAACCAATTCATTATTAACGTATTATATTAGAGTTCTTTTTAATAAGTATGATACAACTGTTATGGTATCTTTTTCTGCCTTTCGAAAGCAACTAGCTTCACCTAAATTATCTTGGCAAATATGCTTACTTGCTATTATTGGCGGCTTATCTGCGGCAATGCTAATTGTAATTTTTACCTTTGCGATAAAGTTTATTCAACAATTATATTTGACCACGCACGATAATTATACCAGCTTAGATGCCTTAAGTCGTTTTGATTTACCCATAATAGGGGCATTAGTCATTTTATTTTTTAGCTGGTTAACAGGATATAACTACCATAGAACAGGAATACCTTTTGTATTACATCGACTTAAAATAGCTTATGGGGCAATTCCTGCTCGTAATACCTTTCATCAATTTATTGGTGGCATAGTCTCATTGTCAACAGGATTTTCAGTTGGTAAAGAGGGTCCAGCAGTACATTTAGGCGCTGCAGCGAGTAGCTTTTTAGGCGTAACATTCGCATTACCCAATAATAGTATTCGTACTTTATGTGCTTGCGGTATTGCTGCTGGTATTGCTGCAAGTTTTAACACTCCGATAGCCGCTGTACTTTTTGTTATGGAAGTTATTTTACGCGAATATGATATGCAAATGTTTATTCCTATCATGCTTGCTGCCATTATGGGCTCTATGGTGACCAGTAATATTTTTGGCTCAACGCATGACTATGAATTTATTAGTCAAATTATGCTTAATCATCATGATTTTTTAGTGTTAATTTTATTGGGTATCCTGCTGGGTAGCCTTGCTGCATTATTTAATCGTATTATTACACGAACAATAAAACGCTTTGACAAATACCATCTTTTTACTCGATTAATGATTGCCGCTCTCATTACAGGTTGTTTTGGTATTATTGTTCCTCATGCTATGGGGACAGGTGCAACTGCAGTCAGTTTTTTAGTCAACATTAGTGATAATCAACAATTGTTATTTGTTTTTAATTTACTTGCCGCTAAACTTTTAATGACAGTATTAGTTATAGGCTTAGGTATGCCTGGTGGTTTAGTGGGACCAATAATCGCTATTGGTGCGATTAGCGGTGTGTTAGGAAGTCTAGTTTTGGGTTTTATTATTCCGGGTAACTATATTGCCAGTGACTTTGCTTTAATGGGAATGGCTGGCTTTTTAGCAGCAACACTCAATGCACCTTTAGCAGCATTATTGACGGTAGTTGAATTATCAAATCAATTAGAGATCATGTTACCCGCAATGATAGTCATTGCCAGTTCTTGCTTGGTTTCTGGACAACTATTTAAAAACAAATCAGCTTTTGCTATGCAATTAGACATACAACATTTACTTTATCGTAAACCACCGATAGAAACTGCGCTACAAAAAATAGGCGTACTTAGTCAAGTGATTGATAATGTAACATTGTTAGACTGCTTTCCAAATATAAATGAACCACATAACAATAAGAATATAAAAGAAAAAAGTACTGTAAATGAGAAAACACCGATTATTGTACAAAATAAAGAAGATCATCATGTGAGTTATTATTGGTTAGAGCCCAAATTTAACGATTTAACCCCTAATACGCCACATCATTGTCAACATAAATTAATCCCTTTATTTAGCCAAGCAACACTCGCCGAAGCTTATTTATTGTTATTACATCAAGGTAATGGTGGTGTTTATATTCATGATAAAAATAAACAAAACTTTTTAGGCATGATCACTTTTGAACAAATTAAAAAACATTTATTATATGGATAATTCACAATAGGATCAAACAGTTATGACAACAGCTTTATGGTTGAAAGCTTTTCATGTTATTTTTATGGTAGCTTGGTTTGCTGGTATTTTTTATTTACCGCGTTTATTTGTTAATCATGCAGAAACAAAATCAAAAGAAATATCAGAGCAATTAAAAGGCATGGAAAAGCGCTTACTCTACTTTATTACCCCCTTTGCAATTTTAACGGTTGGCTTGGGTACTGTACTCATATACTACTATGGCTTAACTTGGTTTCGTCAGGCAACTTGGTTGCACATAAAACTCACCTTAGTCATTTTATTATTGGCTTATCATGGTTACTGTTTTCATTTAGTTAAAATATTTCAACAAGATAGAAATACACGTTCAGGAAAGTTTTATCGAATATTCAATGAAATCCCTGTTATCGCATTGTTTGTTATTATTATTTTGGCCTATGTAAAACCGATATTTTAACTTAAAAGCAGTCTAATAAACCAAGAGGGAATTTACTTACCATTAACCAGCTTTTATTACCGAATACCATTTGATTAAATCGAGCTGGAATTCAATCATTCTTGATGGTTCCATTTTGCCAGAGGAATTGAGCGCTTGATGGATAATTCGTATTTGTTGGTGATCAGCAAAATGACCACGGAAGATCAAGCGTCGCTTTTATTGTACTTATAAAATTGTAACTTGCTCATTAGCCATAATCGTATGGCCTTTAAAATCTTGTTAAAAATTATCTGTCACATAGGCTTTGGCAAATTTTTGAAACTCTGGTTGGTCTTGCAGCATTAGATAATTTGCATCGGTGGTTAAGTATTTGTCTCTATAATTAAAACCTTTTTTAGATCTTCTTTAACTAACGCTAATACTTGCTGCTTGTTTGTTATTACCCCTTGGTAAAATAGTATTTCAGAGCAGCCATTTCTCATTTTTGGGCGTAATTGACACCAAGATATAGGATGCTTACTAGCAAATTTTACTTTTTCCAGCAGCCCTTTTTAACCGTAGTGCGCATACAGGTATGCTGCAACCCAAAGCACATTATCCTGATAATCTGTATCCACGGTTAAGTTATCGGCATCCGTTAATAGTTGCTGGTAAAGGACTTTATCAGCCAAAATTGGCTGGTAATTTCCGGTGAGTAAATTAATATCAACATTGATTGATTTTTGCAGTTTAGGTGAGAGTAAATGCTTTAATTTATTTACTTCTAATTGCTGTTGCTTAGTAAATAACAACTCTCCTTGCGCCAACATAAATTGCGACACTAATTTTGCCAATCTAACATCATGAGGGTAATGGTTAATATTTTCCTTCACTAAAGCGATAGCCTCATCAATATTGCCATTAGCAATATACAAACCAGCCATTAAATACTCAGAAATTCTATTGTGCTTAATGTTAACTCGCTGCATGGCTGTTAAGGCTTTGTTTATGTTTCTTTCATTGCCGTAATAAATTCTATGAGCAATGTAAGCAATGTAAGCAATGTAAGCATTGTAAGCATTGTAAGCATTGTAAGCATTGTAAGCATTGTAAGCATTGTAAGCATTGTAAGGGGATGATTTATCGATTACTTTTGTTTCAGCAAGCAGCTCTAATGCCCTTTTTTCGTTGCCTAGTGATAAATAATAATAAACAGCCCAGTGTTTGAAATCTAAGTCCATGGGATCAAGTTTAATCGCCTGCTCTAAAGTGGCAGCAGCATTTTCAGGTGATTGGTAAATACTCAATACTTGTAACGCCAATGTATTCGATGGGTTGAGCATTAACGCTGTTTTTACTGCCTGCTCAGAAGCGCGATAATTGTTATTGTAAACAACAAGATGCTGAGAAATAACTACAAATTTTTCTGGGAATACTTGACTGCTGGCAATAAGTTCGTCAAACAAACCTTTTTGTTTTTCTTGCATTACTAATTTTGATAACCCTAAAAAATCATTAGCATCATCATAGGCAAAGTATAGTTCAGCCTTGGCTTTGCCAAAATTACTATCAAGGCCAAGTGCTTTCTCTAAATCTGCTACTGCAAGTTTAACGGTATTGGCATTTCTATTAGCAAGTAGTGTACGTGCCCTTATATATAATTCATAAGCTTCAATGTTGTCGGTGGTACGCTCGGCAATTTGTTGTTTCTCTTCTGGCAATAAGGTGACTTTTAGTGCCTTAGTTATAGACATGGTTAATTCATCTTGAATAGCAAAAATGTCACTTAATGCTCTATTATAAGTCTCTGACCATAAATGATAATCTCTATCCGTATTGATAAGCTGCGCGGTGATGCGCAGCTTATTACCAGACTTTCTGACGCTACCTTCAATAATATAATCAACACCAAGTGAGACTCCTATATCTTTGATGTTCTTGTCTTTATTTTTATAGGCAAAAGAAGAGATTCTTGCGGTAACACGCAACGCTTTGACTTTAGCTAAAGAGTTAAGGATCTCTTCGGCTATACCATCGCCAAAATATTCTTGAGAACTGTCATGGCTCATATCATCAAAGGGTAGTACAGCACTAGTAATATGCTTATCATTAGCGTGGTTCATACTATATTGTTGATAGCTGATAAAAGCGAGAGAGAGAAACAAAGCTAATACTAATGAAACAGTGATTTTTTTCCCATAACGTGAGCTATTGAGTCTTCTCTTTCTACTTCACTAGTACGTTTAATACCATCAGGGGTAAGCTCAAATGCCCAGGCCATAATACAGGCAAAGGGAAAACTAATAAGTAAAATAATAGTAATACAAGTACCAAACACTCTAGGTAAATGCAAATAAGGTGAAACAACCGCTATTATTTGTAAGACTAACCAAGAAGTGATCAAATATACGCTCGCGACTTTAAATACGTTGCGGCGACGAATTTCTTTAAATAAAGTCATATCATCCCAGTATAAGTATAATAATTATTACTATTTAAAATAGCTGTCATTTGGTTAAAAAACAAGCAAAGACCTATCAGAAAACTGGTGGTATTAGCGGCAAGCGTTTTGCTCTGCTTTATGCGAAAACTCTATTTGTTCTTTGCACCTGTAAATAGTAGCGCTAACATTTATATGAATAAACTGTAATAATACATTTTAAACTGAAAATAATGACGAACTATAATTAGCGACTAAAAGAAAAATACGATATCATTAGTTTTTGTAAATTTTTCATTTACTTTTTCTGATAGTTAGTCGTTTAAACGCGCAAATTTTTGCGTCATTATTTTCGGACAATAAATGCAGTTTTTTTTTAAATTTTCAGTTGTGCTTGCGCTTTGTTCGCTAATATCTTCATTATTTAGTACTTTAGTGTACGCCAAGCAGCAAAATATAACTGCTACCTGTCCAGTAAAACACTTTTCAAAAATTAGTCCCTCTAAAAAAATTACAGAGACTAATGCGATTACTATCACGAGTAAGTCTACAACCATTATTAAAAATGAACTGGCCTACTTTGCTGGTAATGTTATATTAATTAATAAAAAACAACGAATTAGCGCACAACAGCTTGAATTTAACCGCATAAAAGAAAGCTTTAATGCCCAAGGGAATATTCATTACCAGGCAGATACTATTGATGTTATGGCAAAAAGTATTAACGCCAATAACGCAGAACAGGCAACAGTATTGACTGATTCGTCTTATCAACTTGCTAATAACCCAGCGCATGGTAATGCAGGCAAATTAATCATTAGTAGTAAAGGCGATTTAATTTTACAAGACTCATCATTTACTACGTGTCAACAAGAGCAGCCCGACTGGTTACTTGAAGCAAGTAAAATATCTATTTCAACCAGTAAAAACCGTGGTGAAGCTTATAATGCAAAATTAAAGTTTTTTGGTGTTCCTGTTTTTTATATTCCTTATTTTTCTTTTCCTGTTACCAATGAGCGCAAATCAGGTTTTTTATATCCTCAAGTAGGTTCGTCTAATCGTTCAGGCTTAAAAATAGCCACCCCTTATTACATTAATATTGCCGAAAATATAGACGCGACTATCACGCCTAAATATATGTCGAATCATGGTGTGCAATTACTCTCTGAATTTCGCTATTTATCCGGCTTACAATCGGGTGTGATCAACGTAGAATACCTAAATAAAGATCTTAATTTAAAAAACAATAATAATGCTCGTTACCTTGCTCGTATTCAACACATAGGCACTTTTGATGAAAACTTCCGTGCCTTTGTTGATTACACTACAATTAGCGATGACAACTATTTAGTCGATATTGAAAGTGAACATTATAGTTTTAACGATGCTTATTTATATCAAGTAGGCGAATTATCTTATTTTGCCAATAATTGGCGAGCCACATTGAAATTACAAGATTTTGAAGTATTAGGTAATCATATTCAAAGTTATCGAACTGTTCCTCAAATAGAATTCCATCGTTTTCAAGAGCTACCTTTTTTAAATAGCAGTTTTGATATTTACTCTGAATTTAGTCACTTTGATACTCGAGATGTTAATTTACCTACGGCAAACCGCTACCACCTTGAAGCAGGATTTACTATTCCTGTTTCTAGCCCTGCATGGTTCTTAAATTCAGAATTTAAAGTGCTACAAACTTATTATCAACAAGAACGCATTAACAGTAATAGCAAACTTGATAAAAATGTAAGTCGTACCTTACCTAAAATACGCTTACATGGCGGTATTAACTTAGATCGCAACATTCAATATTTAGGCTATAACTTAACACAAACTTTAGAACCTCAAATACAATATTTATATATTAGCAATAAAGATCAAAGTAATATTGGTATGTACGACACTACACCATTACAAGATGATTATAATGGTTTATTTAGATCACAGCGTTTTAGCGGTTTAGATCGTATTGCAGCCGCAAACCAGATCTCTTGGGGATTAACTAGCCGTCTTTTGTCTACAAGTAACCAAGAACTTTTCCGATTGAGTTTAGGTCAAATTTTATACTTAAATCATAGTAATTCAGTAGTTATAAATGAACAAAGTAACATAACCGAAAATACCAGCCAGTCAGCATTAGCGGGCGATATTTTTTATCAAATAAGTAATAAATGGCAATTTAGTGGTGATATACAATATGACACAGCATTAAATATCACCAACAGGAGTGAAACCAGTATAAATTACCAATATACAAAAAATCACCTAATTCAATTGAACCATAGGTTCAGTCGTAGTGTCACATATAACAAAATAGAACAAGTATCGCTATTAGCCAGTGGTAAAATCACCAAAGACTGGCAATTTGTAACACGATTAACACAAGATTTAGTACATCGTCGTAACCTTGAAAGCTATGCTGGCCTACAGTACGAAAGCTGTTGTTGGGCACTTAGGTTTGCTTACCATCGTAGTATTAACTCTAATGTTGACGAACAAGTTTTATTTAATAGACCTAATAATGAATTTGATTCAGGCTTTATGATACAATTTGTTATAAAAGGTTTAGGTGGTCAACAATCGTCCATGGGCATTGGAGATATGTTTAATTCAAGTATATTTGGTTATAACCGCCCATACTTTCTCAACAATTAATAAAGAAAATTAAATGAAAAAAATTAAAATTTTGGTAGCTCTGTTTATTACAACATTAATTATATTCAATGTTAATGCTAAAGAAGTTCTGTTAGATAAAGTCGCTGCTGTCGTAAATTCTGGCGTGATATTAGAATCAGAAATTCAAGACTTGATTAAAAGTGTTAAAGCTAAAGCAAAACAAAACAAACAAAGTTTACCCTCAGATAAAGCTTTGCGTACTCAAGCTATTGATAAACTCATTAGCGATAGCATTATGCTACAGCTTGGTGAACGCATGGGTGTACAAATTAGTGATGCTCAACTAGATCAAACCATTGATAATATTGCGAAAGAAAACAAACTTTCTGTCGAACAATTTCGTAAAAAAATAGTAGATGAAGGCTTAGATTTTGAGAAATATCGTGAAAGTATTCGTACTGAATTAATTGCTGGAGAAGTACGCCGCGCCTCAGTTCGTCGTCGTATTTATATTTCACCACAAGAAATTAAAAATTTACTTGAGGCAATGAAAAAGCAAACTGTTAATAATGTAGAATACCATCTTGGTCATATATTAATTGAATTTCCTGCTAACCCAACTCAAAAAGATATAAACGACGCTAAAATACGAGCCGAAAAAGTGATTAAAATGCTTAAAAATGGTGCCGATTTTACTAAAATAGCTATTGCTTCATCTGGCGATAGCAATGCGTTAAAAGGTGGCGATTTAGGCTGGAAAAACATTAACGAAATGCCAACATTATTTGCCAATGTTATAGAAGGTAAGGAAAAAGGAGCGGTTGTTGGTCCTATTCGTACAGGTTTAGGCTTTAGTATTGTTAAAGTATTAGGTATTCGTGGTCGTAAAAAAGTTGAAGTAGAAGAAGTTAAAGCTCGTCATATATTAATAAAACCGACGATTATCTTAAGCGATGCTAAAGCAAAGGCAAAACTACAAGGCTTTTTAGATAATATAAAAGTAGGTAAAGCTAATTTTGCCGACTTAGCCAAAAAATACTCTGAAGGTCCTACTGGCGTTAAAGGCGGCGAATTGGGTTGGGCTGATCCTAATAAATACGATGCAGCCTTCAAAGACGCTTTAGCTAAATTAAAAATTAATGAATATAGTAAACCATTTCGTACATCTTTCGGTTGGCATATAGCTCAACTTGAAGGTCGTCGCAAGCTAGATGCCACAAAATTAATGAATAAAAACAAAGCGGCACAAATACTTTATTCTCGAAAATTTGCTATGGAAAGTGCACGTTGGATCAAAGAGCTACGTGACGAAGCTTACGTTGACTATAAAAAATAAAATAGTGATGAGTAGCAGTGTTAATACCATTAACAGAATTGCCGTTACCCCAGGAGAGCCTGCGGGTATCGGCCCAGATTTGGTGATAGCAATTGCCCAACAAGATTGGCCCGTAGAAATTGTTGTTGTAGCTGATCCTCAATTGTTAACTGAGCGCGCTAAATTATTAGGTTTGCCGTTAACATTAAAGACTTATCATGCAGAGATACCAGCACAACCGCAACAGGCGGGCACTTTAACCATTTTACCGCAAAAACTCTCAGCTCCTTGTGAGGTCGGCATACTGAATGCAGCAAATGGTGGTTATGTATTAAACACCTTAAAAATAGCAGGCGAAAAAAATATGTCTGGTGAGTTTGCGGCTATAGTCACGGGTCCCGTTCATAAAGGATTAATAAACCAAGCAGGTATTGCCTTTAGTGGCCATACAGAATTTTTTGCGCACCAAGCCAATTGTTCCGATGTGGTAATGATGCTGGCCACTAAGGGATTGCGCGTGGCATTAGTAACCACTCACATTCCTTTAGCTTATGTATCAAAAGCCGTCACTAAAGAACGTTTGCAAAAAGTCACACGTATTCTACATCACGACTTAAAAGAAAAATTTGCCATAGATTCACCCACTATTTATGTTTGTGGCATTAATCCCCATGCTGGTGAAGATGGTCACTTAGGTAAAGAAGAAATAGAAACCATGATCCCCGCGCTTGACGAATTAAGAGCTGAAGGCATGAATTTAATTGGTCCTTTGCCTGCGGATACTATTTTTCAAGAAAAATACCTTAAAGAAGCCGATGCCATATTAACCATGTATCATGATCAAGGTTTACCTGTATTAAAATATAAAGGCTTTGGTGCTTCGGTTAATATTACCTTAGGATTACCGTTTATTCGCACCTCAGTGGATCACGGCACAGCATTAGATCTAGCAGGTAAAAATACTGCTTGCCAAGGCAGCTTTATCGAAGCATTAAACACAGCTATTGAATTAGCTAATAATTAAACTAAATACGAGTAAATTATATGAGCAAAGGCTCTCATTTAGGTCATAAAGCGAAAAAACGTTTTGGACAAAATTTTCTTCACGATGATGCTGTTATTAGTAAAATTGTTGATGCCATCAATCCAGAACCTGACGAAAATTTAGTAGAAATTGGGCCGGGTTTAGGCGCTTTAACTGAACCTGTTATTGAACGTGCAGGTGCGATTTCAGTCGTTGAGTTAGATCGAGATTTGGCTCACCGTTTACGTCACCATCCGTTTTTAGCTTCAAAACTAACCATTTACGAAACTGATGCGCTAAAATTTGATTTTTCGCAATTAAGTAGTGAAAAACCATTACGTCTTTTTGGTAATTTACCTTATAACATATCAACACCACTTATTTTTCACTTGTTAACCTTTAACCAACAAGTAAAAGATATGCATTTTATGCTACAAAAAGAAGTGGTTGAGCGTATGGCTGCAGCACCTAACTGTAAAGCTTATGGGCGCTTATCCATTATGACCCAGTATCAATGTCAAGTGATCCCCGTCATGGAAATTGGCCCAGAAGCCTTTAACCCTGCGCCCAAAGTTGACTCTGCTATTGTGCGTTTAGTGCCACATCAAACAATAAAAAATCCTGCTAAAGACATCACCACGCTGAATAAAGTTTGTCTTGCGGCTTTTAATCAACGTCGAAAAACAATTCGAAACAGCTTTAAAAAACTGTTAACGGTTGAACAAATAGAAAGTTTAGGTATAGATGCAGGTATTCGTCCTGATAACTTAACGCCAGATCAATATATTACCATTGCCAATTTTTTAAGTGATCAACCTATTAATGATATGGATTAGCCCATGGCTGATTATTTTGTTGGTGACATACAAGGTTGCTTTAGTGAATTACAAGCGCTTTTAACACAAGTTTGCTTTAACACGGCAAATGATAAATTATATGTCGCAGGTGATATTGTTGCTCGCGGCAAGCAGTCGTTAGAAAGCCTGCGCTTTATTAAGTCATTAGGTAATAGTGCACAAACGGTTTTAGGTAATCATGATTTACACTTGCTCGCTATCGCTGAAGGCTTAAAGCGCGCAAAAAAATCAGATCACCTTGATGATATTTTAACCGCTCCTGACAAAATAGATCTTATTGAATGGTTAGCCCAACAACCATTACTCACCAAGTTACCTCATGAACAAGTCTATTTAAGTCATGCGGGCATATCACCTCAGTGGTCTATTAACGATGCCATTAACAACGCAAAATTTGCTGAAGAAAAATTACAAAGCAAGCATAGAGCCGTTTGGTTAACCAAAATGTACGGTGAAAAGCCCAACAATTGGCTTGCTGTGAATAATGACGAAGAAAAATTTCGCTTTATTATAAATGCTTTTGCCCGTATGCGTTTTTGCTTTCATGATAAAAGTTTAGAATTTACCACTAAAAGCGCCCCCAACGCTCAAAGTAAAAATTTATTAACACCTTGGTATGAATTAGTACAGCTACCCAAAGAATGTTATTGGCTCTTTGGTCACTGGGCCTCGCTGATGGGACAATGTTCTAACCCTAACATTTATGCCTTAGATACTGGCTGTGTTTGGGGAAAACACTTAACATTATTACGCTGGCAAGATAAAAAAATATTTACTGAAAAAGCACACCTTAATCATTAATCAATTCATCATAAAACCACAACATTATTGCAACATTTCATCTTCTTCAGAGCAATGTAATCATAGTTTTTACGTGATTTAATAAAAAAACAATATTGTTTTCAGACAAAAGATGTAAAAGTAAAATTGCTTGTTATAATGTTTAAATGTACTCTTATTTTTTATAAGGTATTATTAGATGTTATCATTTTTGATAATACACTTACTTATTTAGTAAACTTATCACTATTAAATAGTTAATGATAAAAAATGAAGAACAATCCTTATTTTATTTTTTGATAAATAATTAAAATACGCAATTGGGTGAACTATATGAATTTAACGGTAGCAATGAAAATTATTGGTGGTTTTACAATTATCAGTATTTTGTTAATTTTAAGCAGCGCCTCTTCTTTAATGAGCTTAAATACCATTGATGATTCCACAACAGAAGTTAGCAAGGTTGCTATTCCTATGTTAAAGGCCAGTAATGCGCTGGCATTAGAATTAACCCAAATGGGTAATTTAATGCTTAAAGGCTATTATCAAAAAGAAATATCGCCTTTAGCTAAAAACAAACGTGACTTTATTGACCGCAAAGAGAAGTTTTTTAAAGAATTAAAGACCTTATCAGCCGTAGTAAAAGATAAACCCGCTATAGTTGCTAGTTTACGCAAAGTAACCACCCAGAGTCGCAATGGTGAAAAACATATACTCAATGTTTTTCACAACAGAAAAGTAAGCATTGAACAGCTCGCTATATTAAAAGATAAAGTTGATGCTTTAGAAGAAAAAGCCGATGACGCAGTCACACTTTTGTTAGATTTAGCCGATAATGATTTAGCCGATACAAAACTAAAAAAAGCCATTAGCTTAGGCGAAAGTATGGAGACACAATTTAATAGTTTAGTTTCTTCTGCTATGGAATATAAAGACGTTAAAACCGTTAAAACTAGTGAACTGATTGAAACAGAAATGTCTTTTTCTCTCAATGAACTACAAACAGCCATTGATGAAGAGTTAAGTGAACTTAGAAAACATGGTGTTGATGATGTTGCTGATGATTTAACCGCAAAATTTGCGGAAGTAAAAAAATTACTATCAAGTGCAGACGGTATTTTGTTTCATAAAAAAACACAACTTGATGCTAACCTAGCCGCCGATAAAAACCTAACCGCAGCAGAAAAAGATATAATCAATGCCAATAAAATACTCAACAAACAAGTAGAATTAGCCGACAAAACGACTAAAGAAACGAGCGAAATGGTTGCGGATGCTGTATCCAGCGGTAGTTTTCAAACATCTGTTATATTGTTAATTTCATTAATTACGGCAGTAGTCATTTCTCGCTTTACTTTAATCAGCATTACGCGTCCATTAGCACAAGTTAATGACATATTAAATGTCGTCGCTTCAGGTGACTTATCTAAAAACTTAGATGAAAACGGCGGCGATGAATTTGCCGTATTGGCGAAAAACTTAAATAAAGTGATTGAAAGCTTACGCACACTTATTCAAGGTGTCATCAGTCGTTCAACTCAGCTTGCCGCCGCAGCAGAAGAAACTTCAGCGGTAACAGCACAAAGCACAACGTCAATAGAAGAACAACGTAATCAAGTAGAACAAGCTGCTACGGCGACTACAGAAATGAGTAGTACTTCACAAAGTATGCTTTCAAGTGTTAATGATGCTTTAAATGATATTAAACACGCCGATGATGAAGCACAGCATGTTAAAAGTATATCGTTAGAAAACAAACAAACTATTGAATTATTAGCGAATGAAGTTGAATCGGCAGCCCAAGTAATTAACAAACTACAACAAGATAGCGCCTCTATTGGTGGTATTTTAGATGTAATACGCGGCATTGCAGAGCAAACTAACTTATTAGCGCTAAATGCCGCCATTGAAGCCGCTCGTGCAGGTGAACAAGGTCGTGGTTTCGCCGTGGTTGCTGATGAAGTTAGAACCTTAGCAAGTAGAACGCAAGAATCTACCCAAGAAATAAATAATATGATTGAAGTATTACAATCAGGCGCTGAAAAAGCAGTAGCAGTAATGGAAACAGGTAAAAACCAAGCTACCGAATGTGTATCGCAAGCTGACGCAGCCGTACAAGCACTAGAAACGATTACTGATGCAGTTCATCAAGCTCATGATAAAGCGACACAAGTATCAACAGCCGCTGATGAGCAAAGCGTTGTAGCACATGAAATTAGTGTAAACTTAGAGTCAATTGTTGCCATAGCAGAAGAAACAACTGAAGGTGCTCAACAAACAGCAACCTCAAGTGGTGAAGTAGCAAAATTAGCTGAAGAATTGCAACAATCAGTGCAAGAATTTAAAGTCTAGTTTCTACTTTTTGCGAGTCAACAAACACAAAAACCGCTTAACAAATATTAATTTGTTAAGCGGTTTTTTTAAGCCATTTTAATAACAGTCACGTCATCCTAACTTGTTTTATCCATTTAAAAATCACCTGCGCTGATAAACACAAAAGTTAAGATCATGAACATTTTTATCATCAGCAGCTCTTTTTTCTGAACTAACTAATTGCCAGTCATGATTAACATCATAAGCAGGAAACTGTGTATCACCGTCCACATCAGCATCAATATGGGTAATATATAAACGATCTGCTTTGGGCAAACAATGTTGATAAATACTACCGCCACCAATCACCATCACTTCATCAACATCATCTACTAACGCTAACGCAGCATCTACCGAGTCAACAACATCAACACCATCAGGTGCAGCATAATCAGCATTACGAGAGATAATAATATTACGCCTACCGGGCAAAGGAAAACCAATAGATTCAAAGGTTTTTCGCCCCATGATCACAGGTTTTCCTAAAGTGACTTTTTTAAAATAAGCTAAATCGGCGGGTAAATGCCACGGCATGGCATTATCTTTACCTATAATATTATTATTAGCGGTCGCAACAATTAAAGAAAGTATAGTCATAGTAACTTCTTGAATAAGAACAGAGTTAAAATAATACAACGAGTATAAAACAAAATAGCCATGCATTGCATGGCTATTTAAAATATATCGATCATGTGGGAATTTATTTCTGAAAAATTAAAGGGCTACCCTTTAATCATTTTTAATAATTACTGACGATATTCAACTTCTACATCGTAGTCATCTTCATCCCAATCATCATCGTCAAGTTCATCTCCCTCATCAAACTCAGACAAGGCTTCTTGATGATAAGCATCCCATTTAAATTCGACGGCTTTTTCTTCATCACTTAACTCAATTTCAACATCAGGTAAGGTTTCGATAAAAGTCATTAATTCTTCTGTTAATTCTTTAGTGCCCATTTTAGCGAAAGCAGAAATACTAAAAACTTTACCTTGCCAGTCTAATTCACTAATAATACGATCAGTTATTTCTTTTGCTTCTTCTTCAAGCAATAAATCTAATTTGTTTAAGACTAACCAACGTGGTTTATTAGCAATTTTATCAGAATGTTGCTTAAGCTCATTAATAATGGTTTTTGCATTATCAACAGGATCACTACCATCAACAGGTAACACATCAACCACATGTAGCAAAACTCGACAACGTTCTAAATGCTTTAGAAATTGCACACCTAAACCAGCGCCATCAGCCGCACCTTCGATTAAACCAGGAATATCAGCAATAACAAAACTACGTTGCGAGTCTAAACGTACTACGCCTAAATTAGGCACTAAGGTCGTAAACGGATAATCAGCTACTTTCGGCTTAGCCGCAGAAACGCTGCGAATAAGTGTTGATTTACCTGCATTAGGCAAACCTAACAGCCCAACATCAGCGATTAACAATAACTCTAGTTTTAAATTGCGAATTTCACCGGGAGTACCATCCGTTTTTTGACGAGGAGCACGGTTAGTACTACTTTTAAAACGAGTATTACCCAAACCATGCCAGCCGCCTTTAGCCACTAATAACGTTTGCCCATGTTCGGTTAAATCACCGAGCTGCTCACCCGTATCAACATCAATAGCACGCGTACCTACTGGCATTTTCAAATACAAATCTTCGGCGCCTTTACCTGTACAATCACGGCTTTGGCCATTTTGACCACGTTTAGCGCGATGAAAGCGTTCAAAGCGATAATCAATCAGGGTATTCCAGCTTTCATCAGCAATTAGGTAAACATCACCGCCATCACCGCCGTCACCACCATTAGGGCCACCGTATTCTATGTATTTTTCTTTACGAAAGCTTACACAGCCATTGCCGCCGTCGCCAGCTTCAACCCTAATTTCGACTTCATCTACAAATTTCATGGTGCTAAGTAACACTCCAATTTCATACCGTGTATCTATTATACGATATTTTTTCTCATATAAACAAAAAACCCTGCTATAAAGCAGGGCTTTTTAAAAGAATAGTAAACGACTACTCAGCAACGATACTTACAAAACTACGGCTTTTAGGGCCTTTAATATCGAACTGAACTTTACCATCTGTTAAAGCAAACAAAGTATGATCTTTACCAATACCCATGTTTGTACCTGCGTGGAATTTAGTGCCACGTTGGCGAACAATGATGTTACCCGCTAATACAGATTCGCCGCCAAAGCGTTTAACGCCTAAACGTTTACTCTCTGAATCACGACCATTTCGTGTACTACCTGCAGCTTTCTTATGTGCCATTTTAAAGCGCTCCTAATTAGCCGTTAATACCAGTAATCTTCACTTCAGTGAACCATTGACGATGGCCCGCTTGTTTACGTGAATGTTTACGACGTTTGAATTTTACAATTTTAACTTTATCAGCGCGACCTTGTGTTACCACTTCAGCCACAACCTTACCACCTTTAACATAAGGGGCACCAACATTGATATTATCACCGTCAGCAATCATTAAAACATTATCGAACTCAACTGATGCGCCTACTTCAAGCTCAAGCTTTTCAAGACGTACAGTTTGTCCTTCAGAAACACGATGTTGTTTACCACCGCTCTGGAATACCGCGTACATAGCTACTCCGTACTGCGCCATGCTCTTCTTTTCATTTGAAACAAAGAGTTTATGTGACGCTTTAAATTTAAAATTATAGGGCGCGAATTCTACGTGAAAAAATAATGATGTGCAAGTTAAATTAACAACCTTTTATACTTTTTTGATTATTCTTTTATTCTCAGTATTACAGGCTAGTTTCACGATTTTTTTAGTGTAAACTCAACAACAAATTTTATCTTTAATAATTAACTAAGCTTTATTACATGATGGAAATTAAAAATATACAAGCATTAACGCATGACGATATGAAACAAGTTAATGACTTGATCTATACTCAATTACAATCTGATGTTGCCTTAATTAACCAATTGGGCGTTTATATTGTTAATTCGGGCGGTAAACGTATGCGTCCTATGTTAACAGTATTAGCGGCGCAAGCACTAAATTTGCAAGGTAACGATCATCATAGCATAGCTGCAATCATTGAATTTATTCATACCGCAACATTATTGCATGATGATGTTGTTGATGAATCTAATATGCGCCGCGGCAAAGAAACCGCCAATGCACTTTTTGGTAATAGTGCTAGCGTATTAGTAGGAGATTTTCTCTATACACGCTCATTTCAAATGATGGTTAAGCTCAATAATATGCGGGTAATGGATATTCTTTCTGAAGCCACTAATATTGTTGCCGAAGGCGAGGTATTACAATTAATGAATTGTAATGATGCCAGCACCACAGAAGAAAGTTATATGCAGGTAATTTATTGCAAAACGGCTAAGTTATTTGAAGCGGCAACGCGTTTACCTGCTGTACTGGCTAACAAAGAGATTGAATTAGAAAATGCTTTAGCTGATTATGGAAAGTATCTTGGTACGGCATTTCAACTAGTAGACGATATTATGGACTATACCGCTGATGCGAAAGAAATGGGTAAAAATGTTGGTGATGATTTAGCCGAAGGTAAACCCACGCTTCCTTTACTTTATGCGATGGAGCATGGCAATAAAGAACAAGCTAAGCTTATTCGTGAAGCTATTGAGCTAGGTAATGGTATGGATCACCTTGATGATATTTTAACGGCTATGGAGCAAACAGGCTCATTAGTTTATACGCAGCAACAAGCAGAGATAGAAGCAGATAAGGCCATTCAATGTTTAGCAATACTACCAGACAGTGACGCTAAACAAGCCTTAATTGCCTTAGCCCATATCGCCGCTAATCGATCGGCTTAGTGGCTTTAATGTCTGCGAGTGAATTCTTGTAACTTGAAATAAGCATAAAGACAAAAGAGAGCGCAATAGAAAAATGAGTGAAGAAAACATCTATTTAAACAACCCACTACACGGTACTGGTTTAGAGCAAGTGTTAAACGAATTGGTCGATCATTATGGTTTTGAAATCCTTTATGCTTATTTAGGATTAAATTGTTTTAAAAGCAATCCCAGTATTGTCTCAAGCATTAAGTTTCTAAAAAAAACAGATTGGGCAAGAGAAAAATTAGAAGGCTTTTATTTATATCAATATAAAAACTTACCCAAGGCTGATGATATTCAATTTCAACAACCGCCGCGTGAAAGAATAGTACCCGCTCATCAAAAGCCCAAAGCACCTGTAGAATTAAGTTTTGAAGATGCTGAACGCTTACGCCAGAAAAAAGCGAAAAAAACCAGAGAGCGCCAATCAAATAATAATGGTCCTTGGGGCTAGTGATACCAATCTCACAAACCAAGTGATCATTTCTACTTGTTAAAATCACCAACTACCGTGTTATTTATTTTATAATTAGAACAACTAGTTATTAAAATAAATGCCTTGTATTTGGCAATTTTTCTTGCGTATAAAATAGGTCACTTAATTAATGAAATTAGTATTATTTTGTCGGTATAAAAATACACCTGCAAAATATAAAAACAGCCATAAAAAAACCGATCATGTGATCGGTTTTTTATTGCACAATTAAAAACTTTATGAGGTCGAGGCAAGCATCGACCTGCAATTAAGTTCAGAGCAATTTAAGTCGTAAATTTTATAAACAGCAATTAACCGTTAATAAAATCGATACCTTCTTGAATGTCTTTTTTAAGCGTATCAAGCATATCGTTTTTCGCTTTTTCTTCAAAAGCGCTTAACTCGCCATAAGGTAAGCATTCTTCAACACCATTTTTGCCTAAACGTACTGGTTGTGCAAAATATTCAGCATCGCCTGTATTACCTTGTACATAAGCGTAATCAATAACGTCTTCACCTTGCATTGCTTTAACTAAAGACATACAAAAACGTGCTGCTGCTGCGCCCATAGACAAAGTAGCGCTACCGCCACCCGCTTTAGCATTAACAACTTCAGTACCTGCATTTTGAATTCGAGGAGTTAAAGTAGCCACTTCTTCATCAGTAAAAGTAACGCCTTCAACTTGAGAAAGTAATGGTAAAATTGTAGTGCCCGAGTGACCACCGATCACAGGTACTTTAACGTCTGCTACATTTAAACCTTTTAATTCAGCAACAAACGCTTCAGAGCGGATAACGTCTAAAGTAGTAATACCAAATACACGATTTGCTTCAAAAGTTCCTGCTTTTTTGAAAACTTCGGCAACAATTGGCACAGTTCCATTTACTGGGTTAGTAATAATACCTACTAATGCTTTCGGACAATTAGCCACAATACCTTCAGCCAATGTTTTGATAATACCGGCATTAACTGCAAATAAATCAGCTCTATCCATGCCTGGTTTACGTGGCATACCTGCTGGAATTAAGACAATGTCTGCACCTGTTAAAGCATCGCCAAGTGCATCAGCACCAAAGCCTGCTACTTTAACATCGGTTGGGATGTGTGATAAATCAACCGCAACACCCGGAACAACTGGTGCTACGTCATAAAGTGATAACTCAGAACCTGCTGGTAATTGAGTTTTTAATAGTAAAGATAATGCTTGGCCAATACCGCCAGCTGCACCTAAAACAGCAACTTTCATGTGATGTCTCCGAATGTTTAAATGAAATTTCTATTTTTATGTAAATAGAAAATTGAGTAATTACTTAAATTTTCGCCGCAAAAGATATAGTATTTAGGCGAAAACTTCAATGTTTATTAGCCTATTATAGCGCGCTTATTTATCCTATAATGATCTAATACTTCGACTAACATAGAAATTCGACGTTAGTAGTATAGACCTATATAAATAAATTATTAATATATCAGCAAGTAAGGTTACTAATTATTATGAGCGCACCGCAAAAACAAGAAGCATTAGTTTATGCTTTTAAAGAATTATTAAAGCAAGAACAATTTGGCTCGCAAAGCGATATTGTCAGCGCTTTAAAAGCGCAAGGTTTTGATAATATTAGTCAATCAAAAGTATCACGAATGCTCAGTAAATATGGCGCGGTACGCACTCGTAATGCAAAACAAGAAATGGTTTATTGCTTACCTGCCGAATTAGGTATGCCAACAGCAAAAAGCCCATTAAAACAATTGGTATTAGATATTGAGCACAATGATGTAATGATCATTATTCGCACCAGCCCAGGTGCAGCACAATTAATTGCACGTTTACTTGATAGCTTAAGCAAAGCTGATGGTGTGTTAGGTACTATTGCTGGCGACGATACTATTTTTATAGCACCAGCCAACATTAATGAAATACAGCAAACAATTGCTAATTTAGAAGCATTATTTTTGAAAAATATTGGCTAAGATTGTCGCTGGGAAATTATCCCCTAACAGCTGTAAAAGGGGATTTATCCCCGAACAGCAGCAAGAGATAATTCATCCCTGAGCAGCTAATACGTTAATTGTCATCCTGACTAAGTCAATGCTAATCCCGCTAAAAAATTCAAACTTGGCGCAAAAAATGCGGCGCCAGTTTCAGCTTGAGTAAACTCTAATAAATGATCATAGTTGCCGTTTTCATCACCAAAAATCATACTACGTAATATTAACTCAAAGTTTTTTGGTGTATTACAATAAGAAACAAAAAATAAGCCCTGCATTTTCATCTCACCATACGGCATACTCTGACGAACTATCTCAACACTATTACCCGACTCATCTTTTAAATTAGCACGTTTTGTATGTGCTGTAGGTAGTTTTTTATCATCATCAAATTCAATATTTTCAAGCTTAGTACGACCAAAAACCTCTTCTTGAGACTCTTGTTCAATCGAATTCCATAAATTTAAATTATGACGATAGCGTTGAATATGCAAATAACTGCCGCCAACAAAGTTTTCATCTTCGGTTGCACTCACTAACGCCACTTCACGACGATGGAACCCTTTTGGGTTTTCAGTACCATCAACAAAACCTGTTAAATCTCGACCATCTAAATAACGAAAACTCCGTATTTGTTCAACTAATTCAACACTATCACCAAGTAGATGGCAAACCTTATCACTAACGATATGGTTAACATCAGCGCGATCACTGCGAATTTCTATATATAAATCATACGAACTTGCAGGAGCGACCCTATCGTCACAACTCATAGCAGGAAACGGTGCTAATTCTTTCGGTCTAGCTTCTGGACAAAACTCATCCCAATAATTAGCACCTATGGCAATAACGCCACTTAAATTAGCTTCTGAAAAACGATCAGCATAATCATCAAATAAGGCAGGTAAGCGCGATAAAGCTTGACGAATATACGCATTTTTATCATCTAACGCATTAAATAATAAATAGTAGCCGTGTAAGCTAGGTTCTGCACATATACCAAATTGTTCTCTTGCCATGAGTGATCTCAGTTCATTTCATCGTTATTGTCATTATTAGTTTTAATTTTACACAAAAAAAGCAGCTTTGCGCTGCTTTTTTCATTTATTTAACGATAATTAAATCAGATAATTAACGAACAAACTCGGGATAGGCTTCAATACCACAATCTGACATATCCACTCCATTGTATTCTTCTTCCTCGCTAACACGAATACCCATAGTTTTCTTCAATATTGCCCACACAATAATACTGGCGACAAATACCCAAGCAAAGATCACTGCCGCACCAAATAACTGTGAGCTAAAATGTGTTTCAGCATTCGTAAAGGGGACCACCATCACGCCAAAGAAACCGACAACACCATGTACCGATAAAGCCCCTACGGGATCATCAATTCTCAACTTGTCGAAACCAAGGATAGATAAAATAACAATAACCCCCGCAACCGCACCAATTAAGGTCGAAACCAGTGGTGAAGGTGATAACGGATCAGCCGTGATAGCCACCAGCCCCGCTAAGGCACCGTTTAAAATCATGGTTAAATCAGCTTTACCCCAAACGATTTTATTAAATAATAACGCAGCAACAGCACCAGCAGCGGCAGCTGCATTGGTATTTAAGAATATTTTACCGACGGCAGTTGCATTAGCAGCATCTGATACCATTAATTGTGAGCCACCATTAAAACCAAACCAACCCATCCACAAAATAAAGGTTCCTAACGTTGCCATGGGCATATTCGCTCCTGGAATAGGATGCACTTCACCATTTTTACCGTATTTACCTTTACGTGCGCCAAGTAATAACACCCCCGCTAATGCTGCTGAAGCTCCCGCTAAATGCACAATACCTGAGCCTGCAAAGTCACTAAAACCCGCTTTTGATAAAAAACCTCCACCCCAAGTCCAATAACCTTCTATCGGATAAATAAAGCCAGTTAACACCACTGAAAAAGCCAAAAATGCCCACAATTTCATGCGCTCTACCACAGCACCAGACACAATCGACATCGCGGTAGCAACAAATACAACTTGGAAAAAGAAATCAGACTCTAACGAGTGAGCAGCACCACTCGCTTGGCTACCAATAAGTCCAGCAATACTGGGGATAATGCCGCCTTCGCTGTTATCAACATACATGATGTTATAACCGACGAGTAAAAACACCACACAAGCAATCGCATAAAGGGCAATGTTTTTTGTTAAAATTTCAGTAGTATTTTTAGAGCGTACTAAACCCGCTTCAAGCATGGCAAACCCTGCCGCCATCCACATTACTAATGCACCTGAAATTAATAAATAAAAGGTATCAAGCGCGAAACGTAATTCAGTAACTGAGCTTGATACTTTGGCTAAATCTTCCATCTTATAATCCTCAATGTTAAAAGGTTAAATAGCTTCGCTATCAAGCTCACCAGTTCTAATTCGTATCGCTTGGTTTAGTTCATAAACAAAAATTTTACCGTCACCAATTTTACCGGTATGTGCGGCTTTACATATTGCTTCAACTAAACGCTCGACCACATCATCGTTTACCGCTATTTCCAGTTTTACTTTCGGTAAAAAATCGACTTGATACTCAGCACCACGATAAAGTTCGGTATGACCTTTTTGACGACCAAAGCCTTTGACTTCGCTCACCGTTAAACCTTCAACACCAATTTCAGAAATGGCTTCACGAACATCATCAAGCTTAAAAGGCT
>WGGB01000164.1 GCA_015491935.1 Alteromonadaceae bacterium | reverse complement strand
GGCTAGTAATAAGGTTTGGTCTTTTTGTTGCGTTTGCTATTTTCATCTTTGCTCTATTTTCTGCGATCTTTGATAATAAAAAAAAATAATCGATAACAACCACTGACTATTCTGTAATGGTTTAATCCAGTTCAAAATTTTATTAGATTTTATAATTAAAGGCGGCGTCATCAATTGAATATATGGCACCGCATCAGAACGAAGTTCACATGCTTTAAAACGTGGCGGTTTAGCAATGAATAGAATTCAATTACGTGATAACAAGCCTAGTTTTAAATAATCCCTCTATCTTTGAAAATAATTCAAGTACATGCATAAAATATCCCCTGACTAAAGATTAACTAGCTTCTTTTTTATATTGTTATAGTAAGTAGATGCACCAGCTTTAGTCAGACCAGCTTCATTTTGAAATAATTCTAAAACTTCTTTTCTAGGCTTATCAATATGTAATTTATATATAGCTTCAGCAATATAAGATTTAGTTGATGTTTTTTTAGCCTTTGGCTTTATTTTTAATGGTTTTTCCTTTGAAAAAAAAGCCCCAAACGCATTTAAAACTAGAGTTTCAGCTTCAGAGAATAAAAACATTTCAATAGTGTATATTGATACTTTCAATTTAACGGAAAGTAATTGTAATAAGGCTAAATATTCTTTATAAAACTCGTTATTTCCAATGACGCCCCAATTATTATCAATAATATTTTCATTAAAATGCCTATTCGTAGCAGAAATCAACTTGTTTTGACTTGGCAATAAAGGGAAAAGTTTTTTGTCATCAACATTATTAATAACTTGTAAAGCATTCAATGAAATAGACACTCTGGCATCATAAATTGCGTATTTTTCAGGGTTATGAACACATAGTGCTTTAGACCATGACGCTATACCACTAACCCCATTATTAACTAATTCCTCTGGTGTAGAGTCAACGTATCTATTTAGAGACTCTTCAGAGTTACTTTTTATTCCTCCCCAAATCACCATGTAATAATGCAATAGTTCATATCTAATTTCTCTTGAATCATTATTCTTGAATTTTTCGTTTAATTTCATCTTCAAGGCAACATTTTTAATATACTGATTACCTTTAGGAAGGCTTATACCTTGTGGTATTTTAGCTTCGTTAATTTTTCTCCAATTATACCAATCATTTTCATCATTTAGGTTACCTAATATATACTTATAAAGAGATTCAACAAAGTTCACAATAAATTCCTATTAAAAATTAAAATATCGATTATTATACCTACCAGTAAGACAGATCGTATCCTACCTATTCATTAATCATTTCCTTCCATCCAAGATACAACAGCACCATTGCCCACGTATCGGTCTCGCAATAGCACAATAGCGCTTTTTTCAATTCTTCACGTTCATAGTCACTCATGTGAGTGAACTGTAATCTTGCATAAGCGGTTAACGCTAAACCACCGTTATTTAACTCATCACCTTCTGATAACAATTCAACATCATGATCTGTGATATCAGTAAACATTTTTGGTAAATGTTTGTATGGGTCTTTTACTTTACCTTGTTCATCAAATTCAATCCAAACTTTTTCTTTAAAGTTCAAACTGTTAATTGCATCAATGCCATTTATACAAGCATCAGCACTACCTTTACGACCATATATGGGCTTGCTGTATTTCTTTTGCAAATACTTTGAGCTATTTAAAATGGCTGGTAATACATATTTAATCGAGTTTGAGCCATTGGTTGCTGGGTCGTAATAATATTTTTTAACAAGATCAAGCATATCCACCATACAACGTTCGCCATGCCAGTTTTCTTTGCTACTTGTTGTTGAACGGGTAATTGTCTTGATAAATTCACAAAGCTCATTTTTATCTAACTCATTTGAATGATTCAGTTGCCTATAAATCATATTCAAGTATGAATTCTCATGGGGTGAGTACATGAATATAGTGCCCTGATCATTTTCAAGTTGTGCTTTTAAAGCACGAACAAACTCAAAATTAGGAAACTCCCCTTTTGCAGTATTTAAAAACTCACCCGCATGTTCAACTCGACCATCTTTATGGGCAATATGATGCGAAAATTGAAAGGCTATGCCCTCGTATGGACTCATGCCTTTGTAAAAAGGAATTGCTACCGCACTAGTTTCAAAATCAATAAAGTGTAAAGGATAAGTCCAGCTAGTCATTTCATTGCGCATACTGTCAGTATCAAAATAAATACTGGTATCTTTATTCTGCTCTTTCTCTACTTGTAGCCATTGGCGCTCTTTAGGCGCTAATGCCGTATTTCTATTTTCTACTTCTCCTATATGCTCAGGAGTAACATCAACAAGTTTGATTATGCTTTGTTCAATAAGTTTATCTGCACCTCTAAAGTTCCAAAGATCAAGTACCGTTTTGTTATCAAAATCAGCATCAGACCAACGTAATTGTTCTTTCCAACAAGACTTAAAGCCGCTTAACTTACCATTACTTTCATCCCCCCTTGAGCATTGAAACTCACAGGTTTTACATTTTTTACCGATAACGGGTGCTATTTTCTGATCTTCTTGGTAATACTTGGCCAGTGCCGCAATGTTATCTTTGAATGAATGGGCTGGCATTCCTGTTTGTAGCTCTTTCCGATAAACAAGTTCAACAACTTTATCGACATTAATTTTGGTGAGTAATTTATTGGTTAAATCTTCAGCATTAAGACTTGATGATACTGTGACACCTTTTCGATTATGTTCATCTTTAGCCAACACAAACTTTTGATTAAGCCCATCAGTAGCACAGGTTGCTGACTTATCTACCAGCATTAGGTAACTGCTAACTGTTGATTTTTCAAAAGCACTTTTTAACACATGTTTTTGAAACGCAACATCGAAAAGATATGGTCGCCATTTAGATGATACATTGCCTTTTGTATTGAGAAAGTCTTTATCTTTTTGGCTTGAGTATGATTTTGCTTTCACTTCAATTAACTCAAAGTGATTACCTTTTTTAACTAATACATCAATACGAATAAACAAGTTGTTAAAACGAATAGCGGGTTCAAAAATTACCACTTCATCGAGCGCTAAAAGCTCTAGAGTTTGCTTTTCAGCTTCATCATAATCAAGCGTAGTAATGTCAAAACCATTAGGATAATACTGCTTGGCTAATTCACCCACTTGATGACCACCATCAGCAAGGGCTGCTAAGAATGGATCGTCAAGCATAGTATTGGGGTATTCTTTTTTACCTGTATAAAAAAGTTTGGTTGGGCATTGAGTTGCCATTTTGAAACGAGATTTAGTTAAGTAACGAGGTTTAGTCATTTGTACATCCATTGATAGTTAACAGTTCAAGCATCATTATAATGATGAAGACAGACATACTTTGTCCCTGTCGGATTAATTAGAAGCTTTATCTATTTCCTTAAGTTTTACTACGTTACCTGTTTGTTCATGATGGCTTTTGTTAATTATAGGGATACTGACATACTTGCCCGAATACAGTTTTGACAAGCTATCTGCTCGTCGTTTCATTTCATCTTTAAGAAAGTCGGGCTTCAGCACCTCCATTGAATCAGCAAAGCCACTAAGAAAATTAGCGATAGCAAAAGGGTCTGGTTGCCCTTCTTTATCTTTGGAGAAATGATTTGGGATTTTTACCTTTGCTTTTATAATCCATGTTCCATTAACTGATTCCTTTGATGTAAATTCTTTACCAAATACTACACTGTCAAAGTAATTTTTAACGCCAACATTAACTAACGCTTCGAAAATATATTCTTTTTCAATGTCATTAAAGTTTACTGCCTTGAATTTATATTTTTTTGCTTCACTAACATTTAGTAACCGAGAAACTTCAAATGGCTTAACTTTCTCTGTTTCATGGATATAACAAAGAAGTATCACTTTATGGTTGGCATATTGAACACGTTGTGGTGATAAATGAACACGTTTTATCTCAGATTCATGTAATGAATCGTAGTCAACTTGTATAACAAACTCATTTTTTAGAGCTTCATACGCTAATTTCCAATCACTCGGGTTTCTTTCAGTAATATCATAAGACGGCCAAACCTCTATGCCGGAAGGAATAAATTGCATCTTTCCAGCAATGCCACCGTCTATATCATGTTCAGTAACCGCTTCATGTAAATCACTTTTTAAATTACTCATGATTTCAGGAGGAAAGAAGTCTCTAAACTTTTCATCTATGAAACTAAAAACAATTGCTCTAGCTAAAAGTCGTTCATTTGATATACCTTCACCCGTTATAGCTTCATTTCTACTTTCATTTGAAAGCCAGTAATAAAAATGCTCTATTCCTGCTTTCGACTTCAATTCAACTAATTTGTTTTCTTCTGAATTTTCAGCTTTACCTAACGATTTTATCAAATGCCGAATTTCTCGCCTAATAAATTTATTAAACTCAGGCAACGCTATGTGCTCAGTTTTCAAACCAAAATCTGGATGTTTAATAATATGAGACAATGCAACTTTATTAGATGCTCCAACTTTAATGATTTTTTTTATCGCATCATGATAACAAGAATATTTCCTAGCCATTTTCATTTCCCTTTATAAACAACGTACTGATAACCTGATTTTTATTGGTCTTTTTACTTAATAATTGATGTACTTTTGAATAGGTAATTATTGATAAAACAATCCCTATACCACTGCCTAATGCTGAGCACAGGTAAGTCAGTATAAATTCATCACTCATTACAAACACTTTGATATAAAGCATATTAGATAATGAAATAAACCATGCTAACGAAAAAGCCCGATACAGTTTTTATCTCTAACTAACTGTGAGTTTATGCCAAGCATATAAACCGTTAACAACGAACCAAAAAACACCGTAATATATTCCATCTTTACCTCAACAATAATGATTTAGTTGTTCATTGTAAATACCAATAGAGACATTACTTGTCTCAGTTGGTGTGGTGAGACGATTTAATGAACGTCAGCACCCATTTATTAGAAGAAAAGTTTGAAATTGGGTTATATCGTTTAGCGCTAAAGAAAACTCATTTATTAGCGCTTCATCTGCTTTATCAAATGATGATATTGTCGCCTCTAAAAGCCCTTTAGTAAGCTCTTTGGTAAGGAACAGTTCACGTTCAGATAACTGACAGGATGACTGGGACAGTTTTCTAATCACGGCCTTAATTTCAATAAAGAGCGTTTTGTCTTGCCACATATCTAAAGTAGCCCAAAGGCTTAGCATATTAATTACATTTTCATTATTTGTAGAATTAATCATTATATTTTTCATACAAATCCTCTGTTATTTCAACTTACTGTTATTTTTATGGCGGTTAGTATCACGATTGGTCTTTTTATCCATATTTTTAACAAAGGCTTCATCTAAATTAATATCAAGCTGATTAGCTAAACAAACGACAATAAACAACACATCAGATAATTCATCAGCAATGGCAGTTTTAATGCACTTTGGTTTTTCACCTTTCTTGAAGCTTTGCTCTCCATATTCTCGACCGATTAACCGAGCAACCTCACCAACCTCTTCAGTCAGGTTTGATAAGTTAGTTAGCTCGCTAAAATATCGAACACCTAAAGTATTAATCCATTCATCAACTTCTTGCTGTACAACTAATAGTGATGATGGCTTATCAATTGATATTTTCGAGGATTTACAGCTATCAGTGACTAAGATGTCATCTAGTGTTAATTCATCATGCTGCTTTAAATAAATTTGATCATCGTGCTCAGCTAACAATTGCTCAAATTTATAAACAAAGTATTCAAAACACTGATTTGGAGAGCCCTGACAATTATATGTATCAACGACAACATCATCTTGATTCACCACTGATGCTTGATAATGGCACTTTTGGGTATTCATTGATGATAGTGCTACTGGCTCCATAGTGCAGCTAATGATTGCTAAGGTATGCTTGCCAGACAAACTATTAAGAACACCTGTAGTAGCAAACAAAACATTAGCTACTTTTTGGTACTCTGGTTTAATGCGGTGTAAAAAGTAATCTTCAGATATTTGATTATCGATAACTGTATTCATAAGTGCCCTACTCGTTGCTATAAACTAATTTGAAATAATTATACCTACCACTAAGACATCTTTTGTCGCAGCTTTCTAATTCCTCTATACCTCTCCAAACTAATTAACTCACGACAAGTTAACGGTAATCTATTTTCTAACTCATATAGCCTTACTAAGTCGCCCCAATAACCTATATCGTAATCAGTTTGTTTATTACCTGAAAAAGTTTCATTAATAAACTTATATAAATGGAACTCATATTCACGGTAAGAGCCAAGTGTTTTATATTCAGCGGGCAAGCGATACTTCAAGACAATGATATCTTTATTCAAATCAATCAAACTTACATCTTTATGTTTTTTATTAACTTTATTATCCAAGTCAAACCTTTTTTGACTTAACAGCCTAGGTAAACCATGTTGGATTTCGTAGTACTCAACTGCTGCCATCTGCCATCCATGTAAGGTACTCAAATTCCTCTTGCTTGCCCTCAGTTATACCTTGTTCTAACAAGTCACCTCTACTAAAAGCATTCAGGTGTTGAACAATACTTTTGTATAAATTTTTCTCATAGTCCTCAGCATTGTTAATTTGCTTATTTTCGGCTCTAACCTTAAAAAAGCTCAGCATTTCTGCCCTGACTACATCTTGATAAATTTTCATTTTATATTCCTTACAACAGTGATAAACAGCAGTTAATAAAATTCATTATAAGTAATAGTAAGACATTGGCTGTCTTAGATTTATTAGAACTGTGATAAGTCACAATCAGATCAGGAAGTAATTATTAAAAATTAAATGTGCTGTAAGAAAGCTAATACTGATTTATGTAACTCGATTTGTTAGTATTAATTATTCAAGAAAAAGCATAAAAGCAAAGTGGAACGAAATTGAATTCAAATACACAAACTATACTCTGGCACGACTTTGAGACGTGGGGGATTAACCCCAAAATAGATAAGCCTTCGCAATTTGCGGGTATTCGCACCGATCTTGAGTTAAATATTATTGGCGAGCCAGAAATGTTTTATTGTCAACCTCCTGTTGATTATTTGCCACAACCTGAGGCTTGTTTGGTTACTGGTATTACACCACAAAAAGCGAAACGCGAAGGTTTATGCGAGGCTGAATTTGCTCAGCGTATTCATACTTTATTTAGCCAACCTAATACGTGTGTTGCTGGCTATAACAATATTCGTTTTGATGATGAAGTTACCCGTTATCTTTTTTATCGCAATTTTTATGATCCCTATGCGCGCGAGTGGCAGCACGGTAATTCTCGTTGGGATATTATTGATATGGTCCGCGCTTGTTATGCGCTACGACCTGAAGGAATAAACTGGCCAACAGTTGAGCGTAATGGCGAGCAAGTAGTGAGTTTTCGTCTTGAGTTATTAACAAAAGCTAATGGCATTAACCATGAAGCAGCGCATGATGCGATGAGCGATGTTTATGCAACCATTGCCATGGCAAAACTGATCAAAGAAAAACAGCCCAAGTTATACGAGTTTATTTTTAATTTAAAAAATAAAAAACAAGTAGCTGAATTAATTGATGTTTACAATATGACACCGATTGTTCATACCTCAAGTAAAATATCATCGGCGCATGGTTGTACTAGTTGGTTTGCCCCCATTAGTTATCATCCGAGCAATAAAAATGCGGTAATAGCAGTAGACTTAGCACAAGATCCCACACCATTATTTGAATTAACGAGTGAAGAAATTAAAGCCCGTTTATATACCCGTCATGATGATTTAGCCCCTGATGAAAAACCCATACCGCTAAAACTTATTCATATCAATAAATGCCCAGTTGTAGCTCCAGCCAAAACATTATTACCTGAAAATACTGAGCGTTTGGCTATTCCACGCGAGCAATGCTTAGCTCATTTAAAATTATTAAAAGAGCAGCAAGGCTTGCGTGATAAATTAAGTGAGGTATTTGTTGATAATTATGACAATGATGAAAACATTGATCCCGAACACGCGCTCTATTCAGGCAGCTTCTTTAGCCCGAGCGATAAAGCACAAATGGATATTTTACATAGCTTAACGCCAGAGCAATTAGCAAATCACCCATTTAATTTTCAAGACGCACGTTTACCAACCTTATTATTTAGATATCGTGCCCGTAATTATCCGCATACCTTAAGTGTTGATGAACAACAGCAATGGCAAAATTATTGCCAAAATAAACTACAAAATGGTGGCAAAGGCATTTTAAGCTTAGATGAATTTATGATGAAAATTGAAAATTTAGCGCATGAATTAGATGCTGAGCAAGATAAAGGGAAGATGTTAGTTTTAAAAGCTTTATATGAATATGTGCAAGGCTGAACTATGCGATTAATTAGCTTTACCTTGCTGGTTTGTCTCGCCCTATTTAGCAATATTACTAGTGCTGATACCTTAAAACCGTTTACCAGTGATGGTTGTAGTGCTTTTCCTGACGGCACTTTAGCACAAAATAACCTTTGGCTTAATTGCTGTACACTACATGACCTTGCTTATTGGCAAGGGGGAACTTATCAACAAAGAACAGCAGCAGATCAAGCCTTAAAACAATGTGTTGCAAAAGTAGGCCAACCAACAATAGCCGCATTAATGTTAGCAGGTGTACGTGTTGGCGGTACGCCCTATTTACCAACAACATTTCGCTGGGGATATGGTTGGCCATATCCCCGTCTATACGGAAAATTAACTAAAACAGAGCAGCAGCAAGTTAATAACATGATAAAAAGACTAAAGAAAGGTGAATAAACTACTTTTTAAAACGTGAGATCAAGCTTGAGGTATCCCAACGATTGCCGCCATTTTCTTGGATCTCTTGATAAAAACCGTCCACCATTTTCGTCATAGGTAATTCAGAGCCATTTTTTTCAGCCTCAGCAAAGGCGATAGCTAAATCTTTACGCATCCAATCAACAGCAAAGCCAAAATCATATTTTCCAGCGAACATGGTTTTATAGCGGTTTTCCATCTGCCAAGAACCCGCAGCACCTTTTGATATAGTTTGAACTAGCGCTTCACTGTCAAGCCCTGCTCTTTCGGCAAAATTAAAGGCTTCAGCTAAGCCTTGCACTACACCAGCAATACAAATTTGGTTAACCATTTTTGCTAATTGCCCACTACCAGCCTTACCCATTAATTGACTAAATTTAGCATAAGCCGCCATCACAGGTTTTACTTGTGCAAAAATTTCTTGTTCGCCGCCAAGCATTACCGTTAACGCGCCATTTTCAGCGCCCGCTTGCCCACCAGACACTGGCGCATCTAAAAAGTGTTTGTTTTGCGCTTTGGCTATAGCGTCTAATTCACGGGCTAATTCCGCTGAAGCGGTAGTGTGATCGACTAAAATGCTATTTTCATTCATGCCAGCAAAAATGCCGCTATCGCCTAAAACAACTTGGCGCACATCGTCATCGTTACCGACACAACAAAAAACAATATCACAGTTTTGTGCCGCTTGCGCTGGTGTTACGGCATAACTACCACCAAACTCTTGCTGCCATTGCTCTGCTTTAGCGGTAGTACGGTTATAAACACAGACTTCAAATCCTGCTTTTTGTAAATGCCCTGCCATGGGATAGCCCATAACACCTAAACCAATAAACGCCACTTTTGTCACTGTTGCCATTGTTGCAATTCCTACCGTCTGCCTATATACCCAAGAAAAATTAATTATATTCGATGGTGCTAATTTACGATAGTCACTTTATCGCAATAAAATGAGTATTTAGCTTTATTTCACCGAAGACTTATTCTTGTACGCAATTAAATTGTGAAAAATTTAATTGTGTGCAATTGAATTTTTCACTATACTGCTTGCTGTGATTAACACTACCCTTTAAAAAGCGAGTAGCCAAATGAGTGATACAATTTATCAATTTACAGTAAAAAATAATGCTGGAGAAGAAGTATCTCTAGAACAATATAAAGGTAAAACATTACTCATTGTCAATACAGCTAGTGATTGTGGCTTTACCCCACAATATCAAGGGTTACAAACCTTATATGATACGTACCAAGAGCAAGGTTTAGAAATTTTAGCTTTTCCTTGTAATCAGTTTGGTAAGCAGGAAAAAGGTTCAAATGAAGAAATTAAAAGCTTTTGTGATTTACGCTTTAATATTAAATTTCCCTTATTTGATAAAATAGACGTGAATGGTGACAATGCTCATCCTTTATACAATTTTTTAAAGTCACAAGCACCCGGGATTTTAGGAAGCAAAGGCATAAAATGGAATTTCACTAAATTTTTAGTTAATAAAGAAGGCAAAGTGATCAAACGTTTTGCGCCAACCGTAAAACCTGAAGCATTAACGGCAGATATTGAAAAGTTGTTAAAATAATACCAGTTTCATTAATTAAGTGACCTACTTTATACGCAGGCAAAATTGCCAAGAACAAGGCATTTATTTTAATAACTAGTTGTTCTAATTATAAAATAAATAACGCGGTTATTGGTGATTTTAACAAGTAGAAATGATCACTTAGTTTGTGAGATTGGTATAAAATACTTATCTCTTTGTAGGTTGACACGAGTGCAGCGAGGCTCCACTTTTAGCATTTTTTTTGTTTTTTGTCGGGGCAAGCACCGACCTACATTTTCCACTTAACCATCAGCATAGTTATAAAAATATTTATGAGTGAACAGTTAAAATTAGACAATCAATTGTGTTTTCGATTATACAATGTCAACAAAGCGATGAACCGCTTATATGCGCCTTTATTAAAGGATTTAGGCTTAACCTATCCGCAATATTTAGTCATGTTAGTTTTATGGCAAACATCAAAAGCAATATCGGTTAAAGCTCTGGGTAAAAAACTCGATTTAGACTCAGGCACGCTATCACCGTTGTTAAAACGCATGGAAAGTTTAGGTTATATTTCAAGGCAACGTAATATTAACGATGAACGCAGTGTTGAAATATTTTTAACGACACTAGGAGCAAAATTAAAATCTCAAGCACAATGCATTCCTGCAACTATGTTTGCCAAAACAGGCTTAACAATAGAACAATTGCATGATTTAAGGGAAACATTAGATCAATTAATTAGTAATATTCAGTAGCCAGCTTAAACGGTGAAATAAATATTTGTTGCGCCTCGCTATGCTCGTGGCAGGCGACAAACACCACGAGCAGTGAAGCAATTTAGAAAAGTGCCTCATGAAGTTGTTCAACTACGCTAGTTGCTTCATCTTCAGGCACTAAAAAGCAGAAATTATTCGCACTCGCGCCGTGACAGATCATCCGCACATTAACATCCTCTATACTGTCAAAAATGCTGCGACTAATGCCTTTTGTGGCGTGTAAGTTATTACCGATAACCGCCACTAATGACAAGCCATGCTCAACAGTGACTTCACATAATTGCTCTAATTCTTTAACCACTGCATTGGTAATTAAAGATTGTGTTGAGCCTGCTGGGTTATCAAAGGTTAACGCTACGCTGATTTCACTGGTGGTAATTAAATCTACACTGAGTTCATGTTTTGCTAAAATTGCAAATACTTGTGCTAAAAAACCACTTGCATGAAGCATTGCAGGGCTTTTTACGGTAACTAAGGTTTGCTCTTTACGCAGTGCAATAGAGCGAAATGTTGGTGATGAGGCAACGGTTTGTTGAATTTGTGTGCCGCCCTTTTCAGGCTCTTTACTTGAACCAACAAACACGGGAATATTATGACGCATCGCTGGAATAAGCGTGGCAGGATGCAATATTTTGGCGCCAAAGGTTGCCATTTCAGCAGCTTCTCCAAAACTAATTTCGGGCAAGGCACGTGCTTGACTGGTAATACGCGGATCGGTAGTAAATATACCCACCACATCGGTCCAAATGGCTAATTTATCTCCATTTAATGCTTCAGCTAAAAGTGCGGCACTAAAGTCAGAGCCACCACGACCTAAAGTAGTCGTATGCCCTAAGCCATCACGACCAATAAACCCTTGTGTAACAATGACCTTATTAGCAAGTTTAATTTGCAAGTGACTTAAACAATTAACTTTTAATGCTTCAATATCAACCACAGCTTTACCGTATAAACTATTGGTTTGCATCACTTCGCGCACATCAAAATATTCACTCGCCACGCCAATACTGGCTAAAACATCGGTAAATAAGAGTGAGCTCATTTGTTCACCGCAGGCTAAAATGGCATCGGCTTTTTGCGCACTATATTGTTGTGCTTGCTCACTCGCTAATTGAGTTAAACCAGCAAGTACCGTTAATATTTTATCATTAAGCTGAGCTTGTTGTTCAAGATGTTGACTGATATTTAATTGGATCGTTTTAATGTTATTAATTAGCTCAGCTTGTTCTTGTGAGCTCACATTCGCTTGCGCCAAACGCACTAGATAATTAGTCACACCAGCACTAGCAGAAACCACAATCACACGATTTGATAAATCATTTTTAATAATATTGGCGCAGCGCAGCATAGCTTGATAGTCGGCAACACTAGTACCACCAAATTTAGCGATAGTTAAATTAGTCATGGCTTGCTCCACAATAATTATTATAAAAAGCTAAAAATAATGGAAGTGTTGTTTGGTTTGATAAAAATTTCATTTGGGATCTCCCTAATAATACAAAAAGGAAGAGCATGACTGAGCAGTTAGCAGCAAAAGCAGAGATCTAAACATTTTCAGCCAGAAGCTCTCCACCATGCTTGCACTGCTAACTAATACATAAAACAGGCAAACGGTGACAATCCTAAGGATTCAACCTTAGCGACCGAACATTAATTGCCACTCAATTAATATTCTCGGCGTTAGTCTCCCTCAATAATAGTCAACAAACGGGTGGGTTCTCGTATTATCTACCTAGCTAACGCGCCTCTTCTGGTGTGCAAATTAGAGGTTTAACTCTATTTTGACAACAGGCTTATTAAACCTGAAAAAAAGCTTTATTGCAATAGACTTTTAGATGGCTATTAAATCATACAAGTATAAATGACTTAAACAGGGTTATCTATGTCAATAAATTCAACTGCTAAATCAAATTTTTGTTGTAAGTATTCACCAAGTGCTTTTATTCCATAACGTTCAGTAGCATGATGCCCAGCAGCAAAAAAATGAATATCCATTTCTCTGGCAATATGAGTTGTTTGCTCTGAAGCTTCACCCGTTATAAAAGCATCTATACCCTGCTCTGCTGCCGCTTCAATATAACCTTGGCCGCCACCAGTGCACCAAGCAACCGTTTTTATTGTTTTATTTGATGTTGCGGCAATATGTAAACATTGACGTTGTAATCTAGTTGATATTTGCTCGCTAAACTCTTGTGCCAACAAAGGTTTGTTTAATGCACCCTGCATTACAATACCTTCAGGTTTAAGACCCAATAAAGGTTTTGTATTCTCAATGGTAAGTAATTTACCTAACTGAGCATTATTGCCCAATTCAGCATGAGCATCTAACGGTAAATGATAGGCGAATAAATTAATATCATGTTCAAGCAATGCTTTAATACGTTTATGTTTCATGCCTTTAATAGCATAAGCTTCATTTTTCCAAAAAAAACCATGATGCACTAATAAAGCATCCGCTTTTTGTGCTATTGCTTGTTCTATTAAAGCTTGAGTTGCCGTAACTCCCGTTATTATTTTTTTTATTTCATTTTTACCCTGAATTTGTAATCCATTCGGGCAATAATCTTTGATCAAATTTATGGTTAATAAATCATTTAAGTGATTTTCTAAATAACGTCTTTGTATCATTTATACGGATCCTCTATTTTTGAGGGAATAATTCCCATAATAACTCGCTTTATAATCCTTCGTACATAAATACTTACATTAAACTTTGGCTGAAGCACCTTTTACAGGCACTCCTCTTACGTCAGAAAAGTTAGGACTTAATCGCCATTTAGGTTTTATTGGGGTTAAGGGTAATACTCGTTTTTTAGCCACAATAATATAAATAGAACCAAAGCTAGATAAATAATTTTTAGCAAATTTATGCCAAGGTTTTGTTAAAATGCCCTCTTTACGATCAGTACTTAATGTCGAATGTAAAAAGCGTTGATCGGCTAAAATTTCATAGCCCATTAAATGTAACCAATCTTTTACCCGCATAGGTGAAAAAAAATGTCCTTGCCATGGTGTTTGTTTACGCCTAAAAGGAATAAATTTATTAAGCCCCGCTAAACTCAACGGATTAAATCCCGTTACGACTAAATGCCCATTAGGAATTAATACCCGATTAGCTTCACGAATAACATGATGAGGATCAACCGAAAACTCTAAAACATGACTTAGCAAACAAACATCAACACTATGCTCTAATAAAGGTAAATCATCTATTTCAGCAATAATATTTCCTTCATTCATTTGAGGAGTAATAGATAATTGATTTTTAATTGGACTATCGACAACATTTAACTGAGCGCTTAATCCTCCAATTTTTATCATGTAATAACCAAAAAATTTGGGCCACCATGCTTCAAGTTTATGTTCTAACTCTTTTTTTATTAATTCCCCATTAGGTAATGCTTGCCATTCACTAGGGAAGTCTGGCTGCTTAAAGGCTAATGCGGGTTTCATCATGATAGTTTTCAGTTTGAGCTTAGTTAATTAAAAGTATAGTATCTTATTATTAGTTAAGAATAAATCGACAAAATGACACAAACAATAACCGCCATTCCTGCTTTTTCAGATAATTATATCTGGGCTATTGGTTCAACCGACAACAATCACCTAGTATTAGTTGATCCTGGTGACGCCAATGTTTGTATTGAATATATCAACACAAATAATTTAACTTTAATAGCCATATTAATTACCCATCACCATGCGGATCATACCGGTGGTATTAATGCTTTAGTAAACTTTAATAAAAGTATGGATAAAAAATTAACTATTTATGGCCCCGCTAAAGAAAATATTCCTCAGTGTGAATGCCCTTTAAATGAAAATGATATTGTTAATATCAAAGAATTAGACTTAACACTAAGAGTTATAGACTTACCCGGACACACCTTAGGGCATATTGCTTATGTAAATAGTAATAATAGTACTGAAAATAATACCAATATACTTTTTTGTGGTGATACCTTGTTTTCTGGCGGTTGTGGTCGTTTATTTGAAGGTAGTGCCGAGCAAATGTTTACTTCTCTAAATAAGCTTTCGTCTTTAGCTGATAATACGCAAGTGTATTGTGCGCATGAATATACCTTAGCGAACTTAACATTTGCTTTAGCTGTTGAACCTAATAATCAAGAGTTAATCGCGTATTATCAACACGTAAGTCAACTACGCCAGCAAAATAAAGCAAGCATACCTAGTATTATTCATAGAGAAAAACAAATTAATCCTTTTTTACGAGCCCATAGTGCAGAAATAAAGATAAATGCGCAAAAATATGCTGCAAAAGCATTAACTAATAATATTGACGTATTTGCGACTATACGACAGTGGAAAGATACGTTTTAATGACTATTTTTAAACATTATTTACAGAACTAAAAATCAAACTCTTGAATATCGCCAGCAAACAGGTAAAATTTGAACAAGTATTCATGGTTTTTATATCCTTATTAAAATGTAAACTCCCCCGTTAAAACTAAACAAAGAGACTCTTCTTATTTTATGAAAAATTTATTTTCTTTAGCCATTGCTTGTTTATTTCTCTTTGGTTGCCAATCAACATTACTTAGCCAAAAAAGTCATCCACAAAGAGAAATATATCATGAGGGTGACCATGCTTCAGTTGAAGAAATTAACCAAGCATTGTTAGTTGATGGCGCTATTGATGTTATGCATCCTGTTGCCGATATAGATATTAACTTGTCTGATGATGTTGTCGAGCCAAGTAATGATATTTGGCAACGTATTCGCTCACAGCTTACCTTTAAAATTCCGCAAAATAGACGCGTAGTCAACCAGCGTAACTGGTATGTAAATCATCAACGTTATTTAGATCGCGTCGCTAAAAGATCAGAACCTTTTATTTATTATATTGTTGAACAACTTGAAAAAAACAATATGCCAATAGAGTTAACGTTATTACCTATTGTTGAAAGTGCATTTGATCCCTTTGCCTATTCTCATGGCCGAGCATCAGGTATGTGGCAATTTGTTCCTGGCACGGGTAAACGTTTTGGTATGAAGCAAAATTGGTGGTATGACGGTCGACGTGATGTCATAGCTTCGACACAAGGCGCCATTAAGTATTTAAAATATTTACATAAATATTTTAATAACGATTGGCTACTTGCCTTAGCAGCTTATAATTCAGGCGAAGGCCGAGTACAAAAAGCGGTACGAAAAAATAAGAAAAAACATTTACCTATTGATTTTTGGTCACTGAGTTTACCTAAAGAAACACGTGCCTATGTACCAAAATTGCTCGCTTTAGCCGATATAATAAAACGCCCAGATGATTTTAACGTAAAGCTTTTTCGTATTGAAAATAAAGAAGTTATCGCGCAAATTGATATAAAATCACAATTAGACTTAGCTAAAGCAGCACAATTAGCACAGTTACCCTTAGCAGAATTACAACGATTGAACCCTGGTTTTAATCGTTGGGCAACGGCTCCCAAAGGACCTCATTATTTACTTTTACCTAAAAGTAAAATTGAAAAATTCACTCAAAAATTAAATAAATTAAAAACTAAAGATAGATTGAGTTGGCAACGTTATAAAATTAAAAATGGCGATAGTTTAAGTGTGATCGCTAATAAATTTCATACGTCAACAGCGCTTATACGTAAATTAAACAATATTAAAGGAAATCAAATACGCACTGGAAAACACTTACTTATTCCTGTGGCAACAGCCTCATTAGATTATTATGTTTTTTCACAAAACCAACGGTTAGTCAAAAAACAAAACCGCAAACATTCTGGTTATAAAATCATTCATAAAGTAAAGTCTGGTGATACCTTTTGGGACTTAGCCAAAGCCTATAAAGTCAGTGCTCGTAATATTGCTAAATGGAATGGTATGGCACCAAGAGATACTTTAAAACTAGGGAAAAAATTGGTTATATGGCAAAAACCAGCCAAAAATACAATGAAATCAAGCAATAGCATTGAGCAAGCCGTAGTCAGAAATATAACCTACAAAGTACGTCGTGGTGACTCCTTTGCTCGTATTGCCGATAAATTTAATATTCATATTCGCGATATAGAACGTTGGAACAAAATTAGCCGTCGTAATTACCTACAACCAGGTCAATTACTTAAATTATCGGTGGATGTTACCAATAGTATATAGTGTTATTTGTGATCGTTAATCATCACTTTTAACAATTCAGATGCTTTATCGTATTCAAAACTAATAATGTATTTATTTAAGGCTGCGTAATCTTCTTTTAAAAATGATTTAAAAGGCTTAGCCAAGTCTAACCAAAGCTGATTAGCGCGAGTATCATCACGCGCTAATAATGATTGTAAATCATCTAAAATAGCATCTAATTTTAAATTATCAGAAGATTTTTCTGTCACCATTAAATCAATATTGTTACTGTTATTTTGTGTGTTAAGCTCTTTAGGTTTTGGCAACCAATGTATTAATGCTTCAAAAAGTAATTGAGGTTCAATAGGTTTTGCAAGATGCGCATTCATACCTGCAGCAACACATTTTGCTCGATCATCTGAAAATACATTAGCTGATAAGGCTATAATAGGTAGACTTTCCCTATTAAAACTTTTACGGATCAAACGTGTAGCTGTTAAACCATCCATAATAGGCATTTGAATATCCATTAAGACTAAGGCGTATTTATTTTGTTTTATTTTTTCACATGCCTGCTTTCCATTCTCGGCAACGTCAACTAGTAAATTAATAGTGCTTAGCAAACCTAACATAACGTCTTGGTTCGTTTTATCATCCTCAACAAGTAATATTCGGCTATCTTTATATTGTTGAGCTAAAATATCTTTGTAAGCTAGTTTTTCAACTCGCTCAACGTTGTTTACACAAGCATCAGGATCAGATATTAAAACTTTTTTAAGCTGTGCCGTAAACCAAAATGTACTGCCTTGCTCATATTGACTTTCAACACCTATTTCACCATTCATCATATTGGCAAGATGTTTACTTATTACTAAGCCTAAGCCTGTGCCTCCATATTTTCGAGTTGTTGAATTATCCGCTTGAGTAAATGTTTGAAATAATTTTTTCTGTTGTTCACTTGTAATGCCTATGCCTTGATCTTCAACAACAAAACGTATTGTTATATCTTGAACACCTGTTTTTATTGTTGTTAGTGATATTTTAATACGTCCTTCGTCAGTAAATTTAATCGCATTACTAACAAAATTCATTAAAATTTGTCTTAAACGTAAAGGATCACCATTTAACCGCTCAGGAATATCTTCACTTAGCTGTAATTTTAACGTTAATCCTTTTTTCTTTGCTTGTTCACCAAACATGCTAACAACATGATCGATTATCGATTTAATTGAAAAGTCTATGGACTCTAATACCATTTTATTCGCTTCTATTTTACTTAAATCTAAAATATCATTAATTAAACTTAATAAATATTTCGATGAAGTTTCTATTTTATCTAATTGTTGTAACTGCCTAGAATTACTTATCTCTTGTTTTAATAAGTAATTAAAGCCAATAATAGCATTCATTGGTGTACGTATTTCATGGCTCATATTAGCCAAAAATTTTGTTTTTATTCTATTCGCATTTTCAGCCATATCTTTAGCTTGAGCAAGTTCTAAGGTTCTAGTTTCAACAAGCTCTTCTAAATGATGACGATATAACTCTAATTCTTTAGCTGTTTTTTTACGTTCAGTTATATTTTCTTTAATCGCAATATAATTTATTATTTTACCGTCAGCAGCTCTAACAGGAGAAATAATCGCCCATTCATAGAATTTACTGCCATTTTTTCGTCGATTGATAAATTCACCTTGCCACACTTTACCCTGAGTTAAATTATTCCACATTTTTTGGTAGGTCAACTCAGGAGTTTTATTAGAATGTAATATTCTAGGGTTTTTCCCTATCACTTCATCTAATTTATAACCGGTTTCTTGTGAAAACTTGGTATTTACATATCCAATTTTTGCTTCTAAATCGGTAATCATAATTGAATTTGGGGATTGTTCAACCGCAAGAGAAAGGTTAGAAAGTTGTTCTATACGCTTCAATCGTTTAGTTATATCATGCGCATAGGCGTTAAAAACTATTTTCCCGTGTTGCTTAATACATGTTACCGATAACTCCACTGGAAACTCATATCCGTCAGCATTAAGCGCTGTAACAACTAAACGCTTACCAACGATATTTGATGACTTATGCTGTAAAAAATGTGCTATACCTTGATCATGCGCTTTTTTTTCTTTTTCAGGAATAATCAATGTTGATAATTTTCGTCCTATTGCATCATCATATTTAAAGCCAAAGGTTTGTGTTGCTTTAGAGTTCCAGTCAATAACAACGCCCTCACCATTAATACTTATAATCGCGTCTAATGATGAATCAAGCAACATTTGCGCATAATTATTACTTTCTTGTAATAAGCTATTACTTTTAGATAATAAAACAAAAGGTTGACGAATACATAAAACAAAAATAGCCTTATAAATAAAGAAGTAAGCAATAATTTTAAAAATATGCCCAGACAAATTTAAAATATCACTTACCGATTGATATAAAGTAAAACACAATTCGCTCATTGCCATTGCAAATAAAGCAACAACAAATAAACCAGAAATAGTTTCTTCTTTTTTATGTTTTAAATTAAAATGAAAAATCAAAGCGGTAATAATATTTAACACAATCAGGAATATTTCAAGATCAATTTTTAAAGCAGTTAACCCCTGTCCCTTTATGAAAAAAATAGGGATTACTGCAGGTTTAAATAAAATAAGCCAATAGATAAAAATAACGAACAAAAAGCTAAAAAATAAAATCAACGACTGCTTTTTAAATTGATGTAACTTCACCCATGGATATACCGCGACAATAAATAAGCCAATCGCCGCAAAATAACGAGCAGCAAACCAAAAAGCTATTGTTTTTTGAGCATTTGCAGGCGTAACAAATACTGGCATGCTGGGATATGAAAGCATATGACCAAAATCAATTAAGCCCACACAAAATAAAACACTACCAATAAATACAATATTACCCGATCGTTCATAAGCATACACATTCCAGCTAATGGCAAATATAAGCATAGATATAA
>WGGB01000163.1 GCA_015491935.1 Alteromonadaceae bacterium | reverse complement strand
GTGGGAGCCAAATAATTTATGTTCAAAGCCGCCGTTACAAACCTAAATGCAGGCTCAGTGTCCATATCTCGATTTGCTCTTTTATAACTTATCGCCGCAGCACTACCTGTACCATGACAATCAATCAACGAAGCTAATAACCCACCATAAACAAAATTAGGAATAGCCGTGTGATAAGATTTCGGCGTAAAGTGAGCGATGGTCATTTCATCATTATTTTTAGAGTTTTTATGCCAATAACTTTTTAGGTGATGACCGTGGTCATTACTTGTTCCACAGCCATAACAATGACTTAAATTTTCAGGGTAATAATCTTGAAAAGATTTTTTCATTATATTTCTCATTTATTGTGGTCGCAAATTCAGGGGTACATTCTTTTATCATCAATGACTTTACCATCATTTGCTAGTATTCCCACCCAGCTAAGACCTATTTATCTTACTTTTCTCATATTGTATAGCCTTAATAACAATCCATTATGGCTAAAGTTTTATCATAAAAAATACGTTATACTAGCGTCTATTAAACAACATTACGTTTATACTTATTCTACTTGAAGATGCGAGCTTCACAATGACTGAGTATATATTTAAATAAAGATAGAGAAAATCGTGACAATTCAAGGCAATTTATTCATTTTATCAGCCCCAAGCGGAGCAGGTAAATCAAGTTTAATTTCAGCACTATTAAGTGATAAAAATAAAAATAAAGTTCACCGTAATATGCAAGTATCTGTTTCACATACCACGCGCGCGCCTCGTCCAGGTGAGGTTAATGGTGAACATTATCATTTTGTTAGTGTAGAAAATTTTCAACAACTTATTGGTAAAAATGCTTTTTACGAATGTGCGCAAGTATTTGATAATTATTATGGAACTTCAGAAGCGGCCATTGACGCTCAATTAGCACAAGGCATTGATGTGTTTTTAGATATCGACTGGCAAGGTGCGCAACAAGTTCGTCAACGAAAACCTGATGTAACCACTATTTTTATTGCGCCACCTTCTCGCGAAGAATTAGAAAAACGCTTGCGTAAACGCGGTCAAGACAGTGATGAAGTAATAGCTTCACGTATGGCGCAAGCCCAGTCTGAATGTTCACATTATCACGAATTTGATTACATCATAGTAAATGATGATTTTACCCAAGCATTAAATGATTTAAACAGCATTGTTATTAGTCAATCACTAAAAACAACGCAACAAACAGAAAAACATCAGAGTTTATTTACCCAGCTATTGGCTAATAAATAACTTTTAAGTATAATAGACAGCTATTTATTAAATTTTATGTGTGTTGGAGTGGCTTAATGGCTCGTGTAACTGTTGAAGATGCGGTAGAAAAAGTTGGTAATCGTTTTGATTTAGTTTTAATTGCATCTCGTCGTGCTCGTCAAATTGCTACTGGCGGTAAAGATCCTTTGGTTGATCCTGAAAATGACAAACCAACGGTAATAGCGCTCAGAGAAATTGAAGCAGGTTTAATAACCACTGAAGTAATGGATGCGAATGATCAAAGCTCTCGCATTCAACAAGATTCAGCAGAGCTTGCTGCAGTTGCTGCTATCGTTGGCGGTCAACCTGAGTCTATGTAATTAGCTAATAATTAATCGTTTGCATAATCATAATTTATGATTATACGATTAAGACGCTAAGAAAAACGCATAATTAACTTAATTATGCGTTTTTTTATGGCTGTTTTTTATTGTGCTAATTGATATACTCAAAACAATCTATTTGCGTTTTATAGCAATTGAATTAATGAATTCAGCACTTAGCGAGAATAATTTCAATTGATATTAACTATCAGCTAATTTTTCGTTTATTTGGAGCCTTGAGTGTATCTTTTTGAACCACTAAAAGAATTTGTTTCTACCTACCTTCCTAAAGAACAAGTCGATTTATTAAAACAGGCTTATCTTGTGGCGCGCGAAGCACACGACGGACAAATGCGATCAAGCGGCGAACCTTATATTACTCACCCGGTTGCTGTTGCTTATAATCTTGCCAAAATGAATTTAGATTACGAAACACTTATGGCGGCATTACTGCACGATGTTATTGAAGACACTGATGTTAGCAAAGAAGATTTAGCCAAACTTTTCGGTGATACTGTCGCAGAATTGGTTGAAGGTGTGAGTAAGCTTGATAAACTGAAATTTGACAACAAAGAAGAAATGCAAGCAGAAAACTTCCGCAAAATGTTATTAGCCATGGTGCAAGATATTCGCGTAATTTTAATAAAACTTGCTGATAGAACTCATAATATGCGAACTTTAGAGTCGTTGCGCCCTGATAAACGTCGCCGCATTGCACGTGAAACTTTAGAAATTTATGCTCCTATAGCTAATCGTTTAGGTATTCACGAGATTAAAAATGAGTTAGAAGTATTAGGCTTTGAAGCACTTTACCCTATGCGGGCTCGCGCACTAAAATCAGCCATAAAACAAGCGCGTGGTAATCGTAAAGAAATCATTAATAATATAATGGATGAAGTGCAAACACGCCTAACAGAAACGGGTATTGAAGCCGAAGTTATTGGTCGTGAAAAACATCTTTATTCTATTTATCGCAAAATGTTAAACAAAGAATTAATGTTTAACGAAGTAATGGATATTTATGCCTTTAGAGTGATCGTAAAAGATAAAATTGACGATTGTTACCGTGCTTTAGGCGCAACTCATAATTTATATAAACCAATAGAAACACGCTTTAAAGACTATATTGCTATTCCTAAAACTAATGGCTATCAGTCGTTACACACTTCATTAATTGGCCCTCATGGCATTCCTGTTGAAATTCAAATTCGTACACAAGATATGGATCAAATGGCAGACAAAGGGGTTGCCGCACATTGGTTATACAAACAAGATGGTGAAAACAGCGGTACAACGGCACAAATGAAAGCCCGTCGTTGGATGCAAAGTTTACTTGAGTTACAACAAAGTGCAGGCAGTTCATTTGAGTTCATTGAAAATGTGAAATCTGATTTATTTCCTGAAGAAATTTATGTTTTCACACCAGATGGACGCATTATTGAATTGCCGATGGGAGCTACCGCCGTAGATTTTGCTTATGCCGTACATACCGATGTGGGTAATTCTTGTGTGGGTGTAAAAGTTAATCACAAGCCTTACCCCTTTAGCCAACCTCTTGATACTGGGCAAACGGTTGAAGTGATCACTTCGCCTTCTGCCCGTCCTAACGCAACTTGGCTCAACTTTGTGGTTACTGCTAAAGCTCGCTTACAAATTCGAACTTATTTACGCTCGCGTGAAAAAACCGAATCACACGCACTTGGTTTGCGCTTATTAAGCCATGCACTGGGTACAACAAAATTAGAAGATATAGCACAAGAGACAATAGACCAAGTAGTTAAAGAAACAGGTAATAAAAATTTAGACGAATTATTAATTAATATTGGTTTAGGTAATGCGCTTAGCATAGGTATTGCTCGTCGTTTAACGGGTGAGTTTACTGAAGATAAAGATGCTAACGATGAGAACTCAACTGATAATGGTGACGAGACTAAAGTAAAAATGCCAATAAAAGGTACTGAAGGCATGATGGTAAGCTATGGTAAATGTTGTCGCCCGATACCGGGTGATAATATTGTGGCTTATTTAAGTCCAGGTAAAGGATTAATGGTACATCAGCAAGGTTGTCGTAATATTAAAGGTCATGAATCAGGTAAACTATTTCCCGTAAAATGGGACACAGATATTGACCGTGACTTTATTGCAAGGCTACGTATTGTTATTATTAATCATAAAGGTGCATTAGCGAAAGTAACCAATGCAATTGCTCGCTGCGAATCTAATGTACATTCATTACAGTCAGAAGAAAAAGACTCGAATCTCTATTTAATAAATCTTGAAATAACTTGCCGTGATCGTGTTCACCTTGCCCATATTATTCGTAAAATAAAAGTCATGGTTGATGTGCAAAAAGTTATACGCATAAAATAAATTAATATTTTTATAAAGTCATTAGGAAAAATAATGAAATCAATTGTAAAGACGGATCAAGCCCCTAGCGCCATTGGCACCTATAGCCAAGCCGTAAAAGTGAATAGTACAGTATATTTATCAGGACAAATTCCATTAGTGCCTGACACTATGGAAATTGTTTCAAATGACTTTGCCGAACAAGCTGAGCAAGTGTTTAAAAATTTATCTGCCGTTTGCCAAGCAGCAGGTGGTGAAATTAACGACATGGTAAAAGTTAATATTTTTATGACTGACTTAAATAACTTTGCCACGGTTAACGAAGTAATGAGTCGCTATTTTAATAAACCATATCCAGCACGCGCGGCCATTGAAATTTCAAAATTGCCTAAAGGCGTAGATATTGAGATTGATGGTATTATGGAATTACCAACAACCAACTAATTTTTATCCATCATATTTAGCACTGTCGCCACATTGTCTTCGTTGAAAACCATAATCACTTAGCAAGCTAAGCTCATACGGCTTTCAACTTGACAGCTTTGCGACAGCAGCAACTATTTAGGCTAAAATACCCAGATTAAAAATCACTATTATTGTGGAAATAAATTCCGACTATTCACAATGGGTGACAACCAACAAATTTAAAAGAACACTTATGACTCCAGACAGACTACAACGTATAAACAGTATGCTAGATGCACGCCAACCAGAACTAACCGTATGTATGGAAGGCGTACATAAAACTCACAACCTAGCTGCGGTAGTACGATCATGCGATGCTGTGGGCGTTAGCGATGTACACGTTGTTTGGAAAAACGAAGAAATGGAAGTGCGTGGTGGTAGTGCAGCAGGCAGTCAAAACTGGATAAAAGTGCATAACTACAGTAAAACAGAAGTCGCTATTGCCGAACTAAAACGACAAAATATGCAGGTATTAGTCACTAATTTATCAAGCACCGCGGTAGATTTTCGCGAAATAGATTACACCAAACCGACGGCTATTATTTTAGGACAAGAAAAGTTTGGCGCTTCTGAAAAAGCACTTGAGCTTGCCGATCAAGACATTATTATTCCTATGGTTGGCATGGTGCAATCGCTTAATGTTTCTGTCGCCTGCTCAGTAACACTTTACGAAGCGCAACGCCAACGTCAGTTAGCGGGTATGTATGATCAACCACGCATTGATGAAGCTCGTCGCCAACAAGTTTTATTTGAAGGCGGACACCCTATTTTTGCAGAGGCTTGCCAACGCAAAGGTTTACCCTATCCACATATTGATGCTGACGGACAAATTGTTGCTAGCGAACAGTGGTGGCAAAAAATGCAAATGAATAAATCGGCATGGCAACATTTAGATGATTAAAATTTACTCTTCATTCTTGGAACCTCAGCGTTATTGTCTTCGTTCTTCGTCACAATCACTTAGCAAACTAAGCTCATACGACTCTGAACTTGACCGCTTAGCTGAAATCTCAATTATTTTGAGTAAACGACCGTTTAATTTCAACGCATGAATAGCCAATTACCACAGCCGCAACTTACCGACAAGCTTGATAATCTCGCGAAAATGCCTTTGTCGGCACTTAAAGGTGTTGGACCGAGTATGGTGACTAAGCTTGAAAAAATAGGTTTGCGTTCGTTAGCCGATTTATTATTTCATTTACCGCTACGTTATGAAGACCGAACACGCGTGACTATGGTGCGCGATTTAATGGCAGGTATTTCTACCAATGTTATTGGGGAAGTGGTAAATAGCCAAGTTGTTAATGGCAAGCGTCGTATGCTATTAGTCACTTTAAATGATGGTAGCGGCACTATAAACCTACGTTTTTTTCATTTTAGTGCCAGCCAAAAAAACAATCTTACCATTGGCAGCGAAATACGCTGTTTTGGCGAAATCAATCGTGGTGCACGCGGTTTTGAAATTGTTCATCCCGAATACAAACGCCTAGATCAAGATCAAGCCATCACTCAAGTTGAAGAAACACTAACACCTGTTTATCCTACAACAGAGGGCTTGCGACAAATAACCTTACGTAATCTCAGCGAACAAGCACTTAAACGCTTACATAATATTGAAGTAGAAGAATTACTTCCCGCTGAATTTTGTCCACAAGGATTATCGCTAACGCAAGCACTTAAAGTTGTCCACCGTCCACCACCTGATGTGTCGGTTAATTTACTCGAATTAGGTCGTCATCCTGCGCAAATAAGACTAATAAAAGAAGAACTGCTTGCCCATAACCTAAGTATGCTTAAGTTACGCCAAAATAGTGATGTTCATCCTGCTTTAGCACTAAAGGTTGATGAAAACCTTGAAGCTAAATTTTTAAGCGCACTGCCCTTTTCACCAACCAACGCACAACAGCGGGTAGTTGCTGATATTCGAGCTGATTTGGCAAAAAAACAACCGATGATGCGCTTAGTACAAGGTGATGTTGGCTCAGGAAAAACCTTAGTTGCAGCGCTTGCAGCATTAACCGCCATCAGCCAAGGTTTTCAAGTGGCCTTAATGGCACCGACTGAAATATTAGCGGAACAACACGCAATAAATTTTGCTCATTGGTTTGAACCCTTAGGTATAAAAACAGGTTGGCTAGCGGGAAAAACCAAAGCAAAAGCGCGGCGCGAAGCATTAGAAAAAATTGCCAGTGGTGAAATGCAAATGGTGCTTGGCACTCATGCATTGTTTCAAGAACAAGTCGTTTTTAATCATTTAACCTTAATTATAATTGACGAACAGCATAGGTTTGGCGTTCATCAGCGTTTGTCACTACGTGAAAAAGGCGCTGCAGATGGGAATTATCCTCATCAATTAATTATGACAGCCACGCCTATTCCACGCACACTAGCAATGACTGCTTATGCCGATTTAGACACCTCTATAATTGATGAATTACCGCCTGGACGTACGCCAATCACCACTGTGGCGATTAGTGATAGTCGTCGTGATGAGGTTATTGAGCGTATTCGCCAAGCGTGTTTACAACCAAGTAAAGATAGTGATAACACCAAAAAACGCCAAGCCTATTGGGTATGCACCTTAATAGAAGAATCTGAAGTACTTGAATGCCAAGCGGCAGAAGACACCGCCACTTATTTGCAAGCGCAACTCAGTGAATTAGTGATTGGTCTCGTTCACGGACGAATGAAAGCCACTGAAAAACAAGCCGTAATGGATCGCTTTAAACAAGGCGAAATTGACTTATTAGTGGCAACTACGGTAATAGAAGTCGGCGTTGATGTACCTAACGCCAGCTTAATGGTAATAGAAAATCCAGAACGTTTGGGGTTAGCACAATTACATCAATTACGTGGTCGTATCGGTCGCGGTGCTGTTGCTTCACATTGTGTATTAATGTACAAAAGCCCGTTATCAAAAACGTCAACCAAACGCATTAATGTGCTGCGCGAAAGCAACGACGGTTTTTATATTGCGCAAAAAGATTTAGAAATTCGTGGCCCTGGCGAAGTATTAGGCACGAAACAAACTGGCTTAGCTGATTTAAAAATTGCTGATTTAGCGCGCGACGCCGAACTGATCCCCGAAGTACAACAACAAGCTTATTTACTCGCTAAACAATATCCACAACATAGCCAAGCCATAATAAATCGTTGGTTAGTCAATAAAGAAAAATATGCTAATGCTTAGTTTGTAAGTCGACACGAGCGCAGCGAGCATGGTTAAATAGCAGTCATTCTGACACAAAGAACTATCGCCACAACCAAATTTGGCAGTAATTTACCTTGTTACGCTTAAGTTTATGACGATCACGCTCTGCACTGCGTTTTCGCTTGTATGGCCCTAAAATAACTTTATACCAAGTCCCATTTTTACCTTGTGCCTTTTGTACTTTTGACTCGATACCTAAAAAAGCAATTTTCGCTTTTAATGCTTGCGCCTGAGCATTGGATTTAAACGAGGCACACTGCATTTTCCAAGGACCTTTATCAATCACTTCATATTGTCCTTGTTCCACTTCTTTTTGTGCTAAATCCTTTTGATAACTCCATTTTTCTTTAGGCATTTCAGGTAACACTACCGCTTTTTTCGGCTGACTTTTCACTACAGGCTTTGTTACTTCAGCAACAGGTTGCTGATCTTTAATCGCCCATAAAAAATAACCAAAACCCACAACGGCTATTAAAGTTAGTAACGTGATCGCTTTATTTTTTAAGCTCATACTCATCGCAACCGTTGTTTTTTGAGTTGCTTTTTTACTAACTGTTTTTTTTGTCGGTTTTTTTTTCGGACGAGGTTTTGAAACGTAATCTTGATTAGCCATAGGAGAAATGAATTAACTGCAAAAATAAAAGACAGTGCATTTTAGCGCAGCGCTATAAAGGTTTAAATAACTTTCATCATAAATATTTATTTATAAGCATTACCAACGACTATATACCTACTGTATTGAAATTAAAACTACAATGCCTAATGTGTATTCAACTACTGTTGCTGTATGTCAACTATAAACCCCTTAATGCTCTGAGCGACTAAAAATTAAGTCTATAACGACCGTTACGATCAGGTTTGCCTAAAAATGGCAATACTTGCATTAAACTCGCAGGAAATTTTCCTGTCGGTTTTAAGTATCCATTACCAGAGATACGTTTAGCACTACGAATATAAGTAGTAAAAGTTAAACCTAAATGATTTTTAGGATTAACTTTTACCGCTAAAATACCTTTTTCGCAACTTAATTTAGCGGTTAATGTGCCTAACTCAGCCATTTGATCAAACGCAGCAAGTGCGGCTTTTGGCCAAGTGATCGTTCCTTTTACACTTTTACACAGTGGTTTGCCAACACTGTAATTTTGTAATGTTAACGAGACTTTACCAAAGGCTTCAACATCGATTGGTAAGCTTAATTGCTCAGTGATTTCGGTTGCAGCGAGTGATATTTTTGCCTCTTCAATACTAATGTCATTAAGCAAGTGATGAACGGTTAGTTGTCCTTGTGGGCCGTTTAATGTGCGCCCGCCAAAACTAATATTAATACTAGGATCAAACTTTAATAATGAAATAACATTTACTCTTGCATTAATATTATTAATTAAAAACGATTTATTATTAGTTGTTTTGATAAATGCTTGTTTTGCCGTTATATGCCAAATAGAGCCCGAGACTTCTATTAGCTGTACTGTTTTAGGTAACTTAACATAAGGCAATACGGTACTAACAGGTAAAGTAGCGATCATAAAAACAATGTAGCTAACAAAAAATACTACTGTATATAAAAACCATTTTTTCATTAACTTCTTCCTAATTGTAAACGACGTACTTTTACCATGCCTTGCTCATCAGCAGCGCTAAGATCTATCGCTTGTATTTGCAATCCTTTCGCTGTCACTAAGTGTTCTAGCCACTGCAACAACAGTTCAAACGGCACTTCATCTATCCACACTTGAATATCATCACCTTGGGGCTGCATACGAGTTACTTTAATATGTTTTTGTCGAGCACTTTGATTAATAATTCCCGTTAAACTCCCCTGACCTACTTTGCCATGTTTATTAAATTGTTGATAACGATCGGTGTTTTTTTCAACCCAAGTTAATAACTGCTGTTGGCGTGCGAGTTTTTTAGCGACTTTATCTAAATGCGTATTTAACGGTTGCCATATCAGTGAATATAATAAAAAAATCACCACAACTAACGTCATAGCGCTAACTAAGCTTTTTTCTCGACTATTTAAGTGCTGCCATTTTTGCTGGCCTTTTTGTATATGCGGAGCTAAAAAAGTGGTCATTATTGTTACCCTTTTATACTAAATGAACCCGTGACTTGGTCACCTTGGTTATTGAGTGAGCCTTGACTAACCGTTAATTTAGCTTTTTCTAAGGCGATTTTAAATTTTTCAAATGCTTGATAATCATTAGCGCTGGCTTGTAATCGTAATTCTTGACGTTTGGCATCAAACTTTATCGACTGTGGCTTTAATTGTGGTACTGCCGTAAAAGCAGGACGCACTTTTGTTAACATAGTTAAAAAGCCCTCTTGGCTTGATGATGAACCATAGCCTGCAAGCTTACGTTTTAATTGTGAGCGAACGGTTGCCACATTAACACGCCGAGTTTTAGGAAACGCTTTTTTATAGACTTGTACAATTTTTTCTTTAACTTGTGCTTGCTCTGCAGATATTTGCTGTAACTTAACCACCTTTACTGCAACGGTTAAAAGTAATGCCACCACAAAAACGGCAGCGACTGATAACCAATTAGCGAGCATTGGTGAACGTTGTTGTTTTACCTGAAATTCGCCTTGCAATAAATTAAATTTTTGTTGGTTTGCATTCTCAGCTAATAGCGCCAAAGGTAATTCTTCAGGCATAGCATTAACGGTAAAGCAATTTGAGCTTAAGGTAGAATAACTATTAATAACGACTTTCGACGGCAATGGTGCATTTTTATCAGCTTTTTCTAATGCCGAGTTTTCTGACGAAGAATGTAATGATGAAGTAAGAGAATCGCTCAGTCGTTGCTCTATCGCAGGCCAGATGTTTTGATCAATGACCATACCTTGCCATATTGATTGACGTAATAATACTTGCTCACCTAAAATAACTGCCAACCATGGCATGATATTTTCGTTATCGCTCGCACTATTTATAGGTAAAGCTAGCACATCAGGGATCATAACCCGACAGGCAATATTGGCATCATTTAGCCAGCTTTGCCATTGTGCTAATTGTGCACGTTCAACCACAGCAACAAAACAATTATTCTCACTGCTATCATTTTTAATATTTGCATAAGCAAAAAATAATTGTTCAACATCCTGTGCCAATGCATCTTCTAACATATAAGGGGCAGCCAAACGAATGGCGCGTTGCGAGTTACCTGGCACGGTTAATTGTTTTAATATTACATCGCTACCAGAAACAAAAGTGATCACAGTGCGCTGCTGTGCTTTTTCAGTTAATTGCGTTAATGCTTCAGCATTAGCTAATTCACCACTGGCAATAATTTCACGATTTTGCTCTGACCAGATCAGCCAGTGAATAACATCGTGCGCTTTGCTACCTAAGCGTATATATAAAGTTTCTGTCATTATCATTGGCCTATTAATTTATTATTTTACTTATTCTTTATCGTTGTTTTTATTTTTGTTTTTTCGTAGAACTCATTACAACTATTCGAGGATAAACCCCCTTCTACAATTTTTAAGTTATCATTTTTACATTTATCATGAGCCAATTGTTCTGCTGATGACATTAACATTAGTATCATCGGTGACTTTTAATATTGAGATTAATGAAAAATAACTATTATTAAAACTCGCTTTTACTTTAAATTGAAAATAACCGCTGTCAACAACCAAATATTGTTTTAATTCTGGCGAAATTTTAACTTGCCTTAATTCAGGTAAATTAAAGAAATCTTCAATATTTTCAAATCCTTTTTTATCACGCGCCGTAATAACTTGCTGGGCATCTGCGAGCGATATACCTAATATCGCTTTAAGCAATAACGCATTTTCATTGGTAATTGTATTGACGTTTATTGCCAATAAATTAGTATTAGGTAATACGCAAGCATATCTTTTTAAAGCATTAATAACTGGAACAGAAAAATGTTCTACCACACGTAACTCATTAACACTGCTTAAGTAATTGTTAGCTGCCAAGTAAGGAAATGCTTTTGCGGCATAATCACTGTCTTCGGCTCCACCCGCGCTGGTAATAACATCATCATTATCAAGCCAGTCAACTAAAGCATTTGTCATATATTCTGCTTCAAAGCTATCTACGCCTTCGACTGATAAACCAGTAAGTAAGCGTGTAAACATTTCTTTAATAGCGCTATTACTGACACTTTTACGGTCACGGTCTGAACTTATTTTAGCCGGTGCTTTTTTTAACTTACTACGACTAATCTTTCGTTCTGTACGGGGTGTTTTTCTTTGCTTACCCAATTCCCGCAAAGCATTTAGATTAAAACAGGCTTGTAAATCAGTAACTTCACCCGTAATAGTACCATCAGTGACTGGAAAACTATTTTCACCTTGCGCCCAAGCTTGGCTTAAATTGGTACTGTCAGGTTCTTTTTTAAAGACATCCATGAGTACTCGCCGACTAAAAGATTCCGCCCCCATAGCGTACCAATAGGCTTGTTGATTTAAAGCAATATTAGTACTGCGCTGCATTTGTAATATTAAGCGAGAGCTCATTTGTGTAGCCAAAATAGCAACAATGGCAACAATAAGCATTACGGTAATTAATGCTACACCTTTATTTTTATACGCCAGCCGATCATTAAAAATTATTTTACTCGTTAGCTTTTTATAAACTACTGACATTAGCGTTTTCCTTTGTCATTAGTTTTAGATTCTGGTGCATCACCTGGCAACAAAAATTCACGACGAATGACACCATAATCTTCAAGCTCAACTTCTACGGCAATAGCCTGTGGGATCATTTCTTCTGTTAATTCTTTTTGCCATTTTTTACCAACATAAAATTCAAAGCTTAATTGTTTAACTTGCGTTAACAAAGGTCTTTTTTTCGCTTCTTGCCCTGCTACTGCGTCAACAAAATTAAAATGCCAGCGCTCTAACGTGTCATTATTTAATTGATAAGCAACCGATTGCATATCACCACGAGGCATGATCAAGCCAGGATTTGTCCAACCACCACGAACAAAAGCTATGGCATCAGCTGAATCAGTAAAACCCTGTATATCTACATGAATAAATCCAGCTAAAGGTTTTTCACCATCTACACGAACACTGCGACGCGCAAGTTGAATAAAATCACGCTCCATAATTAAAAAAGCACGTTGAATTTCGTTTAAACGCGCCATACGTTGCTGCGAATTATCTTCACTTTTGATCACGGTATCTAAAATGGTGACACCCGCAAGGCTAATTAATGCAAAAATAGTCATTGCTATTAAAACTTCGAGTAAAGTAAAACCGCCATGTTTATTTTTAGGCTGATTAATAATACTCATGGTTTCGGCTTAACCACATAAGTCATCATAAACGCGAGGGGACTTTCATCTTTTTGATTAAGACGCACTTCCATAACCAAGGCGCGCATACTTTTGTCGGTGGTTTTAATAACCTTTTGCTGCCAAAACCAGTCAATACCGGCAAGCTCTACTTTGCCTTGCTTATTGTTACGTGGTGGCCATTGCTGGCTGAGTGTCGCTTCAACTAATTGATTAGACACAACCCAATTAGCCATTGTTGTTTTTTCTAATTTACTTAAGGCACGTAAATTAGTGTCTGCAGTGCCTAAAATTGCCGTACCCGCAATAGCAAAAATAGCCATTGCTAACATGACTTCAATTAAAGTAAAACCTTTAACAAGCTTTTGTATTAAAACAGACTTATTGTTATTCAAGAAGTTCTCCTTGAGCATCAACACGTTCAACTTTTAATGGCGTGCTATATAAACCTATAACACGATAAGCAATATTGTCTTCTGGTTCTATATCTAAACCCGCCAAAGCTTCTTCATTTAAAGAAAAGGTTAGGCTAAATGCCGATATATCACCACCTGAAAGTAAATACACTTGTGGAATACGGTTTTTTACTCGACGATTTGCTTGGCTATTGGATTTATTATCAGCTTGTTGACTATTTTTGTCTTTTGACTGACTATCAGTACTTGTTTCATTGGCTTGTTCTTCAGCATTTTTTTGCTGCTCAATTAACACATTCGCGTCAAATAATAGCGGTTCTTCTATCGGTAAATCATCTAAGGATAAAGATATTGCTATTCCTTCAGGTAAGGTATGAGCAGCAAGCAAGGGTTGTTCAGGCACATCATTCCAACGCACACCATCGTAGCCTAAAAATTGATAACTATTGCCTTTAATATACAAACCTAATTCAATATTATTAAGTAAACCATATTCAGCCGCAGCATCAAAAATAGCAACAAAGCGCTCGCTAGCTTTTTTCAATTGTTTTTCGGGACTATCTCCAGCAACGTTAAATTGTACAAATGAAGCCATAATTCCCACGATCATCACCACCATCATCACTTCAAGTAAGGTGAAACCTGAGCTTTTATGATGGTTTTTATGTGCATTTTGTCGCGGCAGGACAATATGCTCCTGCATTGTTTTATAAACTACATCCTTGTAGCGTAAGCGGCGACCTACAGAAATACATCTTTGTAGGTTGTCACGAGCAAAGCGAGGCACAACAACAAAAAATTGTTGTAGGTTCCTTTGTAAAAAGTAAGCAAGAGCAAAGACAACTGACATAAATAAACAAATATTAATAACGATAATTAAACAGCAAAAATAACACTTGCTGTTTATTGATAATCGCCTAAATTCCAGTTACCAATATCGTCTTCGGTACCCGCTTCACCATCAGGTCCCATTGAAAACACATCATATTTACCATGTTCTCCAGGATTTAATAATTGGTAATCATTACCCCAAGGATCTTTAGGTAAACGTTTAATATAACCATCTTCTTGAAAACGACGTGGCAGTGGTTCAATGTCGGTTTCTGTCACTAGCGCTTCTAAACCTTGCTCTGTCGTTGGAAACTTATAATTATCCATTTTGTACATGGTTAATGACGTTTCTAAGGCATTGATATCCGAAACAGCTTTTTGCACATTTGCTTTTTCTTGGCTACCTAACAAGTTAGGTACCACCATACTGGCTAAAATACCTAATATAACGATAACAACCATGACTTCAAGCAAGGTAAAACCAGCTTGTAAATGAGACTTTTGTTTATTGTTAGTTTTCATAACTAACCTCCTACTAAGGTATTTAATTGTAAAATTGGTTGTAAAATTGCCATAACGATAAATAAAACTATGCCAGCCATACTAACCATTAGTGCGGGTTCAAAGGCTTTAATAGAAATATTCATCAGTGCTTCAAATTCTCGATCTTGGTTATCGGCTGCTCGACCTAGCATATGCTCAAGCTGACCACTTTTTTCACCACTGGCGATCATGTGTAGCATCATTGGTGGAAACAATTTTGTTTGTTCCAATGACACTCGTAAGCTGGTGCCTTCGCGGACTTTATCCGTAGCTTCTTTGACTCGTTGTTTAATATATAAGTTATCGAGTACTTCACCTGCAATTTTCATACTTTCTAATAGTGGTACGGCACTCGCGGCTAAAATGCTTAAAGTACGTGCAAAACGAGCGGTATTTAAACCGCGTGCAACTTTACCAATTATAGGTAAATGCACTATTTTTTTATGATAGGCTAATTCAAAACTTGGCTTTTTACGTAATTGTTTAAAAACAAAAATCACACCGATTATGGCTAATAAAATAACTAAGCCATAACTACGTAAAAAATCACTACTAGCGATTAAAAATTGCGTGGTGGCGGGTAAGTTTTCACCCATATGTTCAAACTGAGCGACAATTTTAGGCACTACTTTGGTGAGTAATATTGCAATAACGCCAACAGCCACTACTGTCATAATGACGGGATAAACCATCGCTTGTACTATTTGCGAATGTAACTGCTCACGTTTTTCAGTGTAATCAGCTAAACGATTTAGCACCTTGTCTAAATGTCCTGATTTTTCGCCTGCTGCTACCATAGCACGATATAAACGATCAAAAATATTAGGGTATTCAGCCATGCTTTCAGCTAAGCCATAACCTTCGGTAATTTTTGAACGTACCGCCATAATCATGCTTTTTAAGCTGTTTTTTTCACACTGTTCAGCTACCGCGAGTAAAGACTCTTCTAATGGTAAACCAGATTCAACTAAGGTTGCCAGTTGACGAGTGATTAACGCTAATTCAGTGGCAGATACTTTCTTTTTAGTGCCAAAGGTTACATTACTTGTTGATGAATTGGACTTTTTCGTTAAACAGGGTGTTACTTCTATTGGCATTAACCCTTGTTCGCGTAATAAGCCCCGCACTTGTCTAGGTGTATCCCCTTCGATCACACCTTTTTTATTTTTACCTTTACTGTCAACCGCTTGGTAATTAAATGCCGCCATTAATCTTCTCTTGTTACTCGTAGAACTTCTTCAAGCGTGGTAATGCCAGCCAGTACTTTACTAAAGCCATCTTGACGAATACTGGCATTATTTTTCCGGACATATTTTTCAATGGCTTGCTCGCCTTTGCCATTATGGATAAGTTCACGAACATTTTCGTCAACTACCAATAATTCATGAATACCAGTTCGACCTTTATAGCCTTTATTGCTACATTCACTACAACCAACGGCTCGATAAATTACTTGTGTATTATCCGTTAAATTAAGTAATTTAGCTTCTTCAGGGCTAGGTGAATGGCTTTCTCGACAATGTGGGCACAAAGTTCGCACCAAACGTTGCGCGAGCACACCTAATAAGCTTGAGGATAATAAAAATGCTTCTACACCCATGTCTTCTAAACGGGTGATCGCGCCAGCAGCGGTATTGGTGTGTAAAGTTGATAACACTAAATGCCCCGTTAAACTTGCTTGCACGGCAATTTCAGCGGTTTCTAAATCACGGATTTCACCCACCATGACGACATCGGGATCTTGGCGTAAAATAGCGCGTAAACCACGGGCAAAGGTCATATCAACTTTGGTATTTACTTGTGTTTGTCCAATGCCTTCAATGGCAAATTCTATGGGATCTTCCACCGTTAAAATATTACGTTCATGACAATCAATTTGCGTTAATCCTGCATAAAGCGTGGTACTTTTACCTGAACCTGTTGGCCCAGTAACAAGAATAATGCCATGAGGTTTATCAATTAATTGGGCAAAGCGCTGACGATTTTCTTCGGTCATACCTAAATCTTTTAAATCAAGACGTGCGGCATTTTTATCTAATAAACGCAGTACCACGCGCTCACCATGACTTGATGGCATGGTCGATACCCGCACATCGACAGCACGACCACCAATGCGTAACGAAATACGACCATCTTGAGGAATACGTTTTTCGGCAATATCAAGCTTTGCCATAACCTTAATACGCGAGACTAATAAAGAAGCAAGCTTGCGATTAGGTTTTAATACTTCACGTAAAATACCATCAACACGAAAACGAATTTTCAAACTATTTTCAAAGGTTTCAATATGAATGTCCGAAGCATTTTCTTTAATAGCTTCACTGAGCATGGCGTTAATTAATTTAATAATTGGCGCATCATCTTCATTTTCGAGTAAGTCTTCAGTTTCGGTTATTTCATCAGCAAGCGAATATAAATCAACTTCGTTGCCAATATTTTCCATTAACTGTTGTGCTTGCGATGAGTCACGTTGATAGGTTTGTGTCAGTAAAAGTTCAAATTCATCAGCAGAATGAGTTTGCATGACAAATGGTACTTTTAAAAGTCGGCGTACTTCTAAGACTATATCAACATCAACATTGACTAAACAATGTAAAACATTTTCGTTATCTTTATTGTCAACTAATACACTATGACGCTTAGCAAAACCAAAAGGTAATATAAAATCAGCCGTGGGCGTTTCATCAACTAAAGCATCATCGCTTTCAGTTGCTGCGCTTAAATTATCATTTGAATTACTCATGATTAATGTTCTTGTACTTTTTCTACACTAGCTTTATTTGCAACAGGCTTTGTAGATGACTGTTTTTTATATTCGTCAAAACTCGGAGGTAACGCTAAACTGTCATCCCATTCATGCATTAAGGGTAGTTTACTATCATCCATTAACGACAAACCTTCTTCGCGTTTGCGTATTTGATCTTTACGAATAAAGTTATATTTATCTTTGCTTATTGCATCCATAACTTTACCGTTACGAATAATAGTTGCACGCAAAAAAACCATTAAATTACGTTTGCGTTTTGTATTTTTAGTTGATTTAAATAAATTACCAATAATAGGTAAGTCACCTAGCAAGGGAACTTTTTGCACACTTTCTTGCACATCTTCATCAATTAATCCGCCAAGTACCACTGTGCTACCATCATCAGCCATCACGGTAGTTTTAATTTCACGTTTACTAATTGAAATATCAATACCTGTAGCACCACTTACTGACGAAACTTCTTGTTCAATATTTAACTGTATTGCTGTGCCTTCGTTTATTTGTGGAGTGACTTTAAGCTTTATCCCTACATTTTGGCGAGCAACGGTTTGAAATGGATTGCTGTTATTATTACCTGTAGTTGAGCCAGTAATAATAGGTACTTCTGAGCCCACTAAAAAATAAGCTTCAACATTATCAAGCGTAGTAATACTAGGTGTTGCTAAAATATTAGAATTAGTATCGCTGCTAACAGCTTGAATAATAGCGCCCCAGTTATTATGCATAATGCCAAACATCATGCCATTGACGGTGCCTAATGCGGTAGCAAGTAAACCATAATTACCTTTAGTACTGTTTCCTGGTGGGTTAACAGTAATATTACCATTCACATCGGTAACCGTACTACCGGGAGTTCCAGGTATAGAACGCGCTGCTTCAGCACCAGCAGCTACGTTACTAATAGATACATTACCATTATTAAATTGGGTAAAGCCGGCATTTTTATTTGCCCATTGCACCCCTAAACTCATTCCGTCTGACTCAAAAACTTCAACAATAATGGCTTCAATTAACACTTGAGAGCGACGTATATCTAATTGGCGAATAATTGCCCCTAATGAACGTAACATACCAGGTTTAGCCGTGATAACTAGAGCATTAGTTGATTCATGTGCTTCAATACTTACTGCACTATTATTGTTGCGATTACGACTATTAATTTTACCCTTTACATCAGCTTTAATTGATTTACTCACACCTTCTAATACTTTAACAAGATCTTCAGCTTTAGCATATTTTAGATAGTAAACTCGGGTATTACCGCTATTTTTTAATTCTTTATCTAAACGTTGAATTAATGAAACTACTCGCGCTCGCGCTTTAGCTTCGCCACTAACAATAACGCTATTGGTACGCTCATCAGCCACAATTTTAGGGATTAAAAACGTTGGTGTTGTTGATTTACCATTTTTTGATTTATTCATGGCTTCAACAATACGCACCATTTCAGAAGCAGTAGCATATTTTAAATGAATAATTTTAACATCGTGATCGCCCGCTTTATCGACTCGCTCAATAATTTTCACTAAACGATTAACGACGGCAGAAGTTCCCGTTAGCATAATAACGTTGGCAGGATCATAATTAGTGACATTGCCACCGCCACTTTGATCAGACAATTGTCGCAACAACGGCGTTAATTCACGCACAGTCACATTTTTAACTTCAACAACTCGAGTTACCCATTCATCACCAACCCCTGGATTCTTATTACTCACTAAAGGTATAGCCGAGCTTTTTGCATCTTTATTACGAATCACTTTAAGTACATTGTTGTCCATAGTGATCACTGCATAACCATAGACTTCAAGTACATTTAAAAAGAATTGATAATATTGTTCTTCTGTTAAAAGGTCATAACTACGTACATTAACTTTACCGCGTACATTGGGATCAACAATAATGGTTTTTTTCAAATTTTTACCCACAATATTGATAAACTCAATCATGTCGGTGCCTTTAAAATTAGGCGAATATTGGGTTGCCATAGCAGAAGCACTCGTTAAGGTAAGCGTTACTGGAATAGCAACAGTTAACGTAACTAATGTACATTTTAAGGCTCGTTTTAAGCCTTGTTCAAAAACCATAGCTTTTAAGGCTGTGCGTATATTTTTCATAGAAGACGTTCGCTTTAATTGGATACTCATAATTCTTATAATTTTTTATTTGTTATTCTGGTTAATTAATACTAAACAGTATTTGTTTGATCTCACCACGACGATCAATCGTTAATGATACTTGGCTATCTTCTCGTAAGGCTTTTAACGCTAATGCTGCTTGCCTTGGCTGAGACAACTCAAAACCATTTAACTGCGTAGCAATATCACCTAATTTTAAGCCTGCCGATTTAAAAAATTCATCATCTTTACCTGGCATTAATCTATAACCATACACTTTACCTTGCTTACGCATTGGCGATATTCGTAAATAGTCCGTTAATTTACCCGGATTTGACGCTAAATCTTTTTTTAAATGCGTCATTTTTTCAGTTAGTGCTTTATTCTTGCGCAGATCAATCGCTTGTTGCGGACTCGACGATGTTGAGTTATTGAGTTTTAAGCCTGATGAGCGTAATTTGCTTTGATGAGAATTAGCACGATTAATTTGCGCTGCTTTTTTATATTTAAAGCCATCTAGCATTAAGGTTTCTAAACGCCCTGCTTGCTTTATTAATACCCTATCTGGCATTACTTGAGCTAAAGTTGCTCGCGTACCCGTTATAATTTCACCAACGCCATAAGTATTTTGTTTGCCATTATTTTCAATGATGGCCGCTCCCGTTGCTTTGTCTGTACTAGCAACCACACCTGTTAGTGTTAATCTTAATTTTGTTTCGGGCGCATCTTTTACTTCAAGCGCAGTTTCTTTAGGTTGCTCATGGTAACGACCAAATAAATTTAACGCCTGAATTGCCGATATATCAACATTGCGAGTAGATGATTTTGTATTAGTAACATGAGTGGTTACCGTACTGTTAGGTAATGTCGGCTTAGGTGCTAATAACCACGAAATTTGCGCAGCTAAATAAGCAATATAAATAATGAATAATAACGTTATTGCTTGCGCTATTTTTTTTTGAGGAAGCTTTACTAATACTTCCATAAACTTCGTTTGGAGATCCGACAATGACATTTTATTATAATTTTACCACTATTGTTCTTTATGTAATCAATCATTGTAACGACAATAACTAACTAATGAAACGCATATATTCTTTTAATGAAGCCTTCGATAATACTTGACCAGCAGCCAAGCAACAAGCAATCAACACAAATTTTTACTATAATTTACATATAAACGTGATTAACCGTTCGTGAATTCAAGTATTAAGTGCAATTAATTGCCTAAAAGCACAGTTTTATTGTCATTTTGACTTTCAGCATTAAATGAATAAGGTTGGCATATAATATCATCCATTTTTGCCCATACATCTAATATAATGGGACAACTAAATACTATGGAGTCTTTAATTGAACGAAGTTTTTTGGGCTCGATTAAGCCCAATGATAACAACTCAGCAAGTGAGCTTTGTATAATATTAATATCCCAATTAAATTCTTTAGCTAAACCTTTTTCACAAATGACAGGTTGTTTCCACAAATAATCAATAAGTATTAACGCTTGTGGTGACAGGTTTACTAACATTATTGCATTGTTAATCTTGTTTTTGACTTGCTGCACTAAAATATTTATTGCTTGCTGAACATCATTTGCCCATTGAAAACTTTCATACCAAAAGGAATGATACCCAACAATTTTTTTATCCGACTTATGGAAAGAATGAATGGCATTAATATATTCATTTGCAGAAACATTAACGGCTTTACTATGAATACGGTACAGAATAGGATTTACATACAAACCAAAATGTTTTTTCAATAAAGCCCCTAATAAGGCTCTTGCAGTTCTGCCATTACCATCAGAAAACGGATGAATAAGTATTAAATAGCTATAGCCTATAATTATTCTCTTTCCAATAGAAATCTTTTCATCATTAATAAACTCAAGCCAATTTTTAAGTAAATTATTTACTTGTGTTGGAGGAGGACAAATATAAGCCGCTTTTTTTATAGTTTTTCCGCCAATCCAATTTTGAGTTGTTCTTATTTTTCCTGCCCTTTTGTGTTCACTAGTAAGCATTTTGTTTGTTTTAGTAATATTTATTAAAGTTATTTCATCTTGAGTAAATAAGTAATTTTCGGCTTTTACGTATTGTTGTATTTGTTTAAGTAAAGCTTGTTCATCTGTTTTAAAATAACCAATACCTGATGCGGCTAATGCTAATTTATTTCGAGATATGCCTCTTAACTTTTTTAGATTTTCATTTCCAGCAATAAAGCGCGCTAAAAATTGGGAAAAATAAATTTTGTCAATAATAACATCCCCAATAAATAAATTTTTAATTTCAACGTTAGGGAATTGTAAGGAAATATTTTTTGGTGATAATAAATTGGCGTAAATCGCTGATTTTTTTGTTGCTTTCATTTGTTTGTTTAGGTAACATTTAGGTAACATTTAGGTAACATTTAGGTAATATGATAATGGATTCATCATTAAATGTTAAGATGAAATTTATCTTTTTATAAAAACATCAGGGAAGTATGTTCAACAAAACGACCGTAAAACAAGTAAACTAACATTAAAATGTTGTTACCTAGTTACGAAATAAATAAAGCATTTAACATATTAATTATAGGAAATTTTAGTAATGCTAAATAAATCAGTTAAGGTTATATCATACACGGCATTAAGCCTTACCTTACTTATGGGAAAAATTACAATACCAACAGGTTACTTTGAAGATGAAGGGAGCTTCGCCTCT
>WGGB01000162.1 GCA_015491935.1 Alteromonadaceae bacterium | reverse complement strand
CATTGCCATGCCCATTGGTGATTGTGGGGTGATCACGGTTATTTGCTGTTCGCTAGTCTGAGTGCGAATATTAGTACGAAATCCACCAGCATAAGGGCCGATAAAAAACCAATGATGACAAGCTTCGTCTTTGTCTAGTTGTACTAAAGCTCCTAGTTTGATTGGGCTATTTTCATTACATTCGCTTAATGTAAGCTGTTGATAAGCATTTAATGCTTGTTGATATTCAGCAACACGCCTAGATTGTCCTTCAGCTAAATAGCTGGCTTCAATTGCTAAGGTATCATATTGTGTTTCAGCAACACTTTGATCGTCAGTAGCGGCATTGTGAGCATTGTTGGCAGCTTGTATGGTTTGCTCTAATTCATCTTGTAAATAAAGAATAATTTCGCTAACCAAGTGTTGTTTAGTTTTTAGCATATTGTCTGGCATTTTGTGTAAGCAAATAAAAAAGCTATAACTCAATTTATATAGAGTTATAGCTTAACGCTTTGTTGTGGCAGTAAACAGGCTTTAGTAAAAATGTTTAGCAAAAATGCACTTTTATGCCTTTTTACGACGATAAGCTAAAACAATAGCGGGTAATAATAATAACCATGCAAAACTGCCGCCTTCGCTGTATGTTTCGACAACCACAACTTCAGGCTGATAAATATCATAATTAGCACTTTCTAACGGTAACGCATACAAAGCATTGGAATCGTCGCTGCTATAGGTCGCCACAATGTCAGAGTAACCCACTTCATATAAATCAATTAATACGTTGTAATTGTCGCTAGTGTAACCATCAACTAAGGTGGTTACTACTTCAAAAACGTCATCATCAGCGTCACTGTGAATAGTAAAAGCTTCAGTAGTATAATAATGTAACCATGGACCGCCATCTTTACTTAAATACATTTCTGCATATACAGTTGCGGTATCATAATCATCATAACGTAAATAATCAGCGTCAAAGCTAACGCTAAAACCTTGATAATAACCGTCTAAATCATCATCGGTTAATAAACTACTTTGCGCATTAAAAATACTAAACTGATACCCATCGTAACTATGACTTTGATTACTTATTGTTGAATTTAGTGTGTTGTTATTATTGTTGTTGGTTAACTCTTGAGTATGCTTAGTGACTAGTGAACGTGATTTGTTGCTAATAAATTGACTGCGCTCTACACCAAAATGAGCAAGCGTATGTTGTGCTGAGGTATTTTGAGTTTTAGCCAGCAATTCGTTTTTAGTTAATGAATTATTACTTTGTTCAAGTTGTCCTAATGAAACACTCACTTGTTCACTTTTAGCATAGCTCATATTGGTAACTAATAATGATGTAGCGATAACAAGGGTATTAATAAGTGAGTTATTAATAAGGGGATTAAGGGTGATGTTTTTAGTTTTTATGTTCATGGCTAAGTCCTGCGCAATAAAGTAATTGTTGCAGCTATTTAAACGCAAGTTAACTGAACGCAAGCTGAATACTTAAATAAAACCAATAACTAAACATAAAATATTATGGCTGGTATAAATGAAAAGCTTGTTCAGTTTAAATTCAGCTTCACTGTATTACGCTAATGCCATACACTTAACATTAAATTTTAAATGTTAAGTTAATTGCAGGATGTAGTGATGAAATTTTCAGTGTTGTTATTATTATTGGTCTTTATAAATGCGCCCTTTTCAGTAAGCGCCAAGGGCAGCACACATCCGCGAAATGGACAGGCGTTAGTGGTACAAAACCCTCAACAAGCTGCGCGTTTAGTACTAAGCCGCTTTGGTGGCAAAGTGCTAAAAGTAAGTAAAAAGAAAAACCGTAATCGCATAGGCTACAAAGTAAAATTAATTAAAAAAGATGGTCATATTATTTATGTATTAGTTGATGCGCACACTGGGCGAATTCAAGGATAACTTAACCGATGCGTTTATTATTAGTAGAAGACGATTTAGCGTTGCAAAAAAACTTAAATCAGCATTTAGTTAAAGAAAAATATAGCGTTGATTTAGCCTGTGACGGTGAAGAAGGGTTATTTCAAGGCAGCGAAATAGACTATGATGCTGCTATTATTGATGTTGGCTTGCCCATTATTGATGGTATTAGCTTGATCAAAAAATTACGTGCACAAGACAAAAAATTCCCCATTTTAATTTTAACTGCCCGTGATCGTTGGCAAGATAAAGTTGAAGGTTTAGATGCAGGTGCCGATGATTATTTAACTAAACCATTTCAAGTAGAAGAATTATTAGCCCGTATTAACGCACTTATTCGTCGTTCGGTTGGGCAAGCAAGCCCACTTATTGTTAATGGGCCATTGGCACTAAATACCAAAAGCAAAGAAGTATTTGTCAATAATACTTTAGTAAATTTAAGTAGTTATGAATATAAATTACTTGAATTTTTAATGACCCATTTAGGTGAAGTAAAATCTAAAACGGTACTAACTGAACATATTTATGATCAAGATTTTGACTTAGACTCAAACGTTATTGAAGTCTTTGTTCGTCGTTTGCGTAAAAAACTTGATCCTAATAGCGAATATCAATTTATTGAAACACTTCGTGGACAGGGTTATAAATTAAAAATTTTCACTGACGATATGGTTAGTAAAAATTGATGATCTATAAGGCAAAGCACTTTTTTTTGTGGCAAAAAAACTCCCTAAAAACCCGTTTAGTGATCAGCGCCTTGCTGATGATTATAATCGTACTGCCTATTGTTGGTGTCACTCTAAATAACGCCTTTGGCGAACAAATTCGCAACTCGATTAAAAATGAATTAAGTGCCTACAGTTATGCTATTTTGGCTGTAGCAGAAGTTGATAATAAACAACTTTATATGCCAGAACAATTACTCGATAACCAACTTAATGTTAGCCAAACAGGTTTGTATGCGTTACTCGTTAATTCACATAACCAACATATATTATGGCGTTCTAAATCAATGTTAGGTTTGAAAGACCCTATTGATTTACCGCAACCTAAGCTAGGTGAAAAGAAGTTCGGTGAAATAAACTTAGCAGGCAAAGCACATTTAATTTATAGTTTTAGTGTTAGTTATGGCGATGGTCAAAATGCCTTACCAATGACGCTGTATATTATTAAAGATAAAACCGAATTAGCCCATGTAATAAGTGACTTTAAACAGCAGTTGTGGACTTGGCTCATTTTATTAATGGTATTATTAGTGTTAGTACAAATGGCTTGGTTAAAATGGACATTAAAACCGTTACGTATATTACAACAAGAATTAGCTGATGTTGAGCAAGGTGAACGTACACAATTGCAGCAAGATTACCCGCAAGAATTACAACAAGTAACTAATCAGCTTAATTTGTTATTAACAACCGAGCAAAACCAGCGCCAACGCTACCGCAACGCGTTATCTGATTTAGCACATAGTTTAAAAACCCCATTAGCTGTAATACAATCGCAGCAATATCTATCAACGAGTTCACAAGAGCAATTAACATTAATCAATCAAATGGTAGAGCATCAATTAAAACGGGCACAAAGCGCAGGGCAGGCGGCTTGGCATTTAGGTATTAATATTGCGCCAGTTGTGAAAAAATTAGTGAACACACTGAAAAAAATTTACCAAGAGAAAGGTTTATTAATCAACTCTAATGTTGATGAAAAGGTAAGCTTTAAAGGTGATGAAGCTGATTTAATGGAAATACTTGGAAATTTACTTGATAATGCTTGTAAAGCCGCTAAAAGCCAAGTTAATTTGAAAGCACATATCATTAACGATAAATTAGAAATTAGCATTTCTGATGATGGCAAAGGTATTGAATTAAGCAAACGTAAAGAGATTTTGCAACGCGGTATGCGTTCCGACTCTTATCAACAAGGTCACGGTATTGGCTTAGCCATTGTGCGTGATTTAGTTGAGAGTTATCAAGGAGAGTTGCAGATTGAACAAAGTAAGTCGCTAACGGGGGCTTTATTTATCCTTACATTTTCAATATAGTGAATAAAATAAATGCCATTAGGTTTTAAAATAAAGCATAACCAATTAATATTATTGTTATTTATTATCGTCTGTTATAGCACCAGCGTGGTTGCGTGTGATAAAAATAAAAACTATATTATAGGCGTGCAAGCTATAGATTATAGCCCTCATTATAACTTTGTTGAAAAAGGTGCTCCGAGTTATTTTTCTTTATTTTTAACTTGGCTTGAACAAAAAACACATTGTCACTTCACGGTTAAAGCTTTACCGATTAAACGGTTGAATTTCGATCCAAATAATATTATTCAACTTGATTTTATTTATCCTGATAATGTGACTTGGCATGATAGCAAGTCTGAAAAACGCTTTTATAGTTTACCTTTAGTTACTGCAATGACAGGAATGATGGTTCATCCAAAAAATGAAAATACAGCATTAAAACAGTTTAAAGTTCTTGCTATAACGCGAGGATTTACACCCGCACAATGGCTGTCTTTAGCACCCAAATATCCTATTAAATTTCATGAAACACATGATGCTTTATCATCTCTAAAAATGGTATTGTATAATCGCGCAGATGGTGCCGATGTCGAATATAATGTTGCTCAATACTTAGCAAAACAATATCACCTTGATAAACTTGTCTTGGCCTCTAAGCTACCAGCATCGCCCACAACGTTTCATATTAGTAGTCGTAAATATCCCAAAATAATTAATCAGATTAATCAACTGATAAAAAAACACCCAAATGAAATACAAGCACTCAAAGATAGAGTTAACTTAATCGAAGGTAATCTAGAACAATTAAAAAAATAGCTGCTTTATTATTCTTTTTAGATCCCTTTTTTATGTTCAGCTACTATTCAGTTTACCTTTTGTAAAATTATTCATATTCTCATAGTGTAAACAGGTGACGTATGAAAATTTTCAAATATTTTTTTGCAACAATATGTGCTTTAAGCATAGCATTACTAAGTATTAATGCCTTAGCCGATGACAATGTAAATAGTGACTTTAGCCAAGCAGAGCTTGAGCAAATACTTGCGCCTATCGCATTATATCCAGACAGTTTATTAACGCATATTTTAATAGCGTCAACTTATCCACTAGAAATTATTCAAGCGCAGCGTTGGTTAAAGCATCATAAAAATTATAATGCTAATGAAATTGCTGATGGTGTCGAAAATAAAGACTGGGATGCTAGTGTTAAAGCATTAATGCCATTTCCGCGTATTATAAAACGTCTTAATGACGATCTTAATTGGACACAAAAACTTGGTGATGCTTTTTTAGAAAATGAACAACAAGTATTAAGCAGCATTCAAATATTACGACGCAAAGCCGATCAAGCAGGCAATTTAGATAGCATGGATAATATGGATGTAGTTCGTGAAGAAAAAACGATTATTATCAAATCGGTACAGCCTGATGTAGTCTATGTACCTTATTACGATAGCCGTTATGTTTATGGTGACTGGTATTGGTCTAGTTACCCACCTGTTTATTGGACATTATCACATAATCGTAACCACTATTACCGAGGTTACAATAGCCCATTTTATTGGAATGCAGGCGTAACCATATCATTTAATTATTTTTTTAATGCATTTCATTGGCATGATCGCCGTGTCGTTGTGGTTGACCATTATCGTCCTCATTATCGCACTAGTTACAGTTATGGCTATAAAATTAATAATCATAAAACAAGATCTTGGCGTCATAATCCTAGCCATCGCCGTGGTGTTGCTTATCATAATAATGTGGTTAAACAGCGCTACCAAAAGCATTACAACGGTCAACGGGTAAGTGTTTCGCACTCACCAAACACTAGAGTAACGCGTAGCGGTGGCTCTCAACATAAAAGCTATCAGCCTAGTAGTTATAATAGTGGCTATAAAAGCATTAAGGCCAAGCTACACTCACAAAATAATGTTGTTGTACGCAATAAAACGACTGTTTCATCAACAACGAATAGTCATTACAACAAAGGGTATAAAACAGTTAATCGCACGCATAAAGTCACTAAAAACCCAACAGGAAAAATGGGCAATAATCGAGTAGTAAAAACCCAATTACATACTGTAAAAAGAGTGAAAAATGTGCAGGATAATAATTACACACAAGTAAAAACAGTAAATCGCAGCCAAGTGCGCACCAATGTAAGTCATAATAAAGTTAATAAGAGCACTATTACGCGAACTACAAATAAAAGTAATCATCGTTCTACGCCTAAATATAGTAATAGAGGCCATAGTTTGAATAAAGGAGGAAAGCGTCAGCAAAGACGTTAGTTAATTCATAATCAAATGATGAAAAAGTAGTAAAGGAGTAGCACAGAGAAATTCAGTTAGTAGCTGTTTACTTGAAAAGTGTTTAAAAATGGTGGCCCCTCCCTGACTTGAACAGGGGACCTACCGATTATGAGTCGGGTGCTCTAACCAACTGAGCTAAGGGGCCATTTTTTGCGATTTTATTTAAAATGTTTTGCGCCGGCAATATAGCCTTTAAAACGGGGGCAGTATAAGCATTTTTATATTTGTTGTCACTAGCTTAGTTGCAAATAATTAACTTTTCTGTACTAGTCGCTGGTTTATTGAACATTTTCTGTTTTATTAAGTTATTTGTTAGGCTCTTTATTAGCATTTTTGCATACATTAACAGATGAAAGCTTTTTAACTAATGTTGAGTTTGCCGCGACAAAGGTTGTTAACGACAATTAAGGTTTATGGCTAGTGTTGTGCCTTACGTTGCTCGGGACAACCTACAAAAATTTTGTGATATATTGATGGTATTTTATTGTAAGTCGCCGCTTACGTCGCATGGATGTTATTTATTAGAGAATGCAGGATGCATTTTCATGCTGCACCAAAGGTTGTTAACGACAATTAAGGTTTATGGCTAGTGTTGTGCCTTACGTTGCTCGGGACAACCTACAAAAATTTTGTGATATATTGATGGTATTTTATTGTAAGTCGCCGCTTACGTCGCATGAGTGTGGTTTATTAGAGAATGCAGGATGCATATTTTCATGCCGCACCAAAGGTTGGTAACGACAATTAAGGTTTATGATTAGTGTTGCGCCTCGCGTTGCTCGGGACAACCTACAAAATTTTTAACCATAAAAAAATCCAGCACTTAGGCTGAATTTTTTGTATATACTGTAATGACATGGGTGATGCTGACAAAGGTCAGTATCCCAAGCTATTACTCACCATCTAAAAAGCTTTTCAACTGTTCAGAGCGTGAAGGGTGACGTAATTTACGTAACGCTTTCGCTTCAATTTGACGAATACGCTCACGAGTAACGTCAAACTGTTTACCCACTTCTTCAAGGGTGTGATCGGTATTCATGTCAATACCAAAACGCATTCTTAATACTTTCGCTTCACGAGCGGTTAAGCCAGCAAGTACTTCGTGCGTTGCACCTTTTAAGTTTTCAGACGTTGCCGAATCAACAGGTAATTCACCGCTGCCATCTTCAATAAAGTCGCCTAAGTGTGAATCTTCATCATCACCAATAGGCGTTTCCATTGAAATAGGTTCTTTCGCTATTTTTAACACTTTACGAATTTTATCTTCAGGCATGATCATGCGTTCAGCTAATTCTTCTGGTGTTGGTTCGCGACCCATTTCTTGCAACATTTGACGAGAAATACGGTTTAATTTATTAATCGTTTCAATCATGTGTACAGGAATACGAATAGTACGCGCCTGATCAGCAATTGAACGGGTAATAGCTTGACGGATCCACCAAGTTGCATAAGTTGAAAACTTATAACCACGACGGTATTCAAATTTATCAACTGCTTTCATCAAACCGATGTTACCTTCTTGGATCAAATCTAAGAATTGTAAACCACGGTTGGTATATTTTTTCGCAATGGAGATTACCAAACGTAAGTTGGCTTCAACCATTTCTTTTTTCGCACGACGAGCTTTGGCTTCGCCGATCGACATTCTACGGTTAATGTCTTTTATACCGTGAATAGTTAAGAAGGTTTCTTTTTCAAGTTGAATTAACTTGTAAATACAACGTTCTACGTCTAGTTGAACTTTTTGTAATTTTTCAGAATAAGGATGGCCTGCTGCTTTTTCAGCTTCAAACCACTCTTTAGAGGTTTCATTGCCAGGAAATATTTTAATAAATCTTGCTTTTGGCATACCAGCACCTACAACACAGTGCTTCATGATCAAACGTTCTTGTACACGTAATCTATCCATTACCGCGCGCATATTTTTAACTAAACGATCAAACAATTTAGGAATTAAACGAAACTCTTTAAAAACTTCGGCTAATTCATCAATAGCGGTTTGGGCATCTTTATGACCACGACCTTTAGTTTTAATGACGGTATTAGCTTTTTCATAAGCTGCACGTAGGGCATCAAATTTTTCTTTGGCTAATTCAGGATCAGGACCCGTATCTTCTTCTTCTTCGTCTTCGTCATCAGCATCTTCAGATTTTAAGTCTTCTTTAGACAATTCGCTACCAACATGAGTTGCTGCAACAGCAATTTCATCTTCAGCATCGGGATCTAAAAAGCCAACAATAATGTCGGTTAAGCGTAACTCTTCGGCAACAAAACTATCCCACATTTCCAACAAAAAATTAATGGCAGGTGGATATTCTGAAACACTACGTTGAACCTCTTTAATACCTTCTTCGATGCGTTTGGCGATAACAATTTCGCCTTTACGAGTGAGTAGCTCAACAGTTCCCATTTCACGCATATACATACGTACAGGATCGGTTGTTCTACCAATTTCGCTTTCTACTGTCGCTAGTGCTTGTGCAGCAGCTTCAGCAGCGTCTTCATCGGTATTGGCTTCACTCATCATCAAAGTATCAGTATCAGGTGCATTTTCAAACACTTGAATACCCATATCGTTGATCATGCGAACGATGTCTTCAACTTGATCTGAGTCTATAATATCTTGCGGGAGGTGATCATTTACCTGATCAAAAGTTAAATAACCTTGTTCTTTACCTTTGGTTATTAACTCTTTAAGTCTAGATTGTGGGGCTGCAGCCATTGATGTAAATCCACCTATATCGGAATGTCAAAATATGAATAGTAAAGGCCGAAATTTTAGCAAATAATTAGAAAAATAGCCAGAGTTAGCTCACTATTTGTCAAGGAAAAATTAACTTGTACTATTTAGCAGGGTTTGTAGTTCTTGTTTTTCTTGTGGGGTAATTTGCCCTGAGCGACCTTTTTGCAATAATAATTCAGTACGTTTTTTAATAAAATTGGCAAATAATTTGTCGATGCTATCTAAAAAAACGTCTTTGGCATTGTCCTTTTCAACAAAATGTTGCCAGCATAATAATTTAGCTAATTGTTTACCTTGCTCACTTTGGCGATAGTGTTCAAGTATTTGGGCAGTATTTAGCTGCGGTTGCGCTTGGCATAGGTGTATTAACTCAATTAATAAGGGCACGCCGCGAGTATCTATTTGTGCTAAGCCATTGGTTGAGGGAACTTCTTTTGCGAGTTCTGGTTGTTCTAACAGTAGAGCAATGGCCATACGAACAGGAGTCACTTTATTATCAGGTTTTATTTTTTTATGTTCCGCGGCTTTATGAGTGCTTTTACTTAGTTTCGCAAGTTGTTGCTCGCTTGCCATGCCAAAATTACTGGCAAGCTCTGCTAATATGGCATCTTTTAAAGTACTCTCAGGCAGCTTTTTCAAATAAGGTTGAAATTTATCAACTAAGCTGGCTTTACCTTCAAGGCTGTTTATGTCTACTTCATTGAGTAAATGTTCGAATAAAAATTTAGACAAGGGTTTTGCATTATCTAACATTGTTTCAAAAGCTTGCGGGCCTTTTTCACGAATAAGTGAGTCGGGATCTTCGCCGTCGGGTAAAAAGACAAATTTAAGTGCATAGCCATCGCGGATTAACGGTAAAGCATTATCCATTGCGCGCCATGCGGCTTCACGACCAGCGCGATCACCATCATAACAACAAATAACTTCTTTTACGGTGCGAAATAAGGTTTGTAATTGTTCTGGCGTGGTTGCTGTGCCTAATGATGCCACCGCATAATTAACGCCATGTTGTGCCAATGCTACTACGTCCATATAGCCTTCAACAACTACTAAACGGGTTAAATTTTTATTGGCTTGTTTCGCTTCAAATAAACCATAAAGCTCTTGGCCTTTATGGTAAATTCTAGTTTCAGGTGAGTTTAAATATTTGGGCGTGCCGTCGTTTAATACTCGACCACCAAAACCAATCACTCGACCACGCTTATCACGTATGGGAAACATTACGCGACCACGAAAACGATCATAAGGGCGATTTTTATCGCCTTGTATCGCCATACCTAAATCAACTAATTGTGCTGTGGTATTATTATTAGTGGCAAATGCTTTCATTATGCCATCCCAATTATCGCCAATGTAGCCAATACCAAATGTTTTCACTATTTCGCCAGTTAGTCCGCGATTTTTTAGGTAGTTGATAACCGTTTCTTTATCGGGTGATACTTTTAACTGTTGTTGATAAAAATGACTGATTTTTTCGAGTAATTGATAATCATCTTGTTTTTGTTGTTGCGCTTGAAATTGTTGCTGTTTTTGTTGTGGTGATAAATTATCTTCTTCGCGCGGTACTTCAATGTTCAAAAAACCAGCTAACTCTTCAATGGCATCAACAAAGTCTAAGCGTTCGTATTCCATGACAAAGGAAATAGCATTACCATGCGCGCCACAGCCAAAACAATGGTAAAACTGTTTGTCACTGCTGACGGTAAAAGAAGGAGATTTTTCAGTATGAAAAGGACAACAAGCTTGGTAGTTTTTACCTGCTTTTTTCAATGGTACATGATTATCCACTAATTCAACAATATCGGTACGTGCTAATATGTCGTCGATAAATTGTTTTGGGATCAATCCAGCCATTGCTTTAATTTAATACCGTAAAATAAGGGAAGATAGTTTGGCATAGTCGCTTTATTATTGCTAATAAAAAGCTATTGCCAATAAAAAACCGCGAGGCTAAAAGCAATCGCGGCTTAATTGGTGCAAAGTCAATAAATTAAGAATTTAGTACTGCGCGAATTTCTCCGCTCACTTTTCCTAAATCGGCTTTACCTTGCATTTGGGGTTTTAATGTCGCCATTACTTTACCCATATCTGCCATTGATGTTGCACCTGTATCAGTAATTGCTTGTGCAATTAAGGCTGATATTTCGTCTGCTGAAAGTGGTTGTGGTAAAAATTTTTCTATCACGGTAATTTCAGTAGCTTCTTTAGCTGCCAATTCGTCGCGGCCGCCGTCGGTAAACATTTTAATAGAATCTTTACGTTGTTTAACCATTTTAGTTAATACACCAATAATACCAGCGTCGTCTAAAACAATTTTATCGTCAATTTCTACTTGTTTAATGGCTGATAACGCCATGCGTATAACACCAAGAGCAACTTTGTCTTTGGCACGCATAGCGTTTTTCATTTCATCTCTAAGTTGAATAAGTAGGCTCATACCTAGCTCAGTCTAAAATTAAAGTTGTTTTTAGTACATGCGAACGCGTTTTGCGTTCTCACGAGAAACTTTTTTAGCATGACGTTTAACGGCTGCTGCTTTTTTACGTTTGCGTTCCCAAGTTGGTTTTTCATAACATTCGCGGCGACGAACTTCTGAAAGGATCCCTGCTTTTTCACATGAACGTTTGAAACGACGTAAAGCAACGTCAAATGGTTCGTTTTCTCTAACTTTAATTACTGGCATTTGTTTTTAAACCTTAAGTATTCTATCTATAGTAAACGGTATCCAAACCTGCGTTTTGCAAGCTCACTACCGGCTCTTATCAAAAATTGGTGCCGCATTCTAATGCAATATAGTGCGTTTGTAAAGTTGTTAATTACTTCAATGCTAGGTAAAATTGTCGCCTTTATTCTTTTATGTAGTGATCAAATAAATATTTATGCGAATTTTAGGTATTGAAACCTCTTGTGATGAAACGGGTATTGCCATTTATGATGATGAATTAGGCATTATGGCGCATAGTTTATATAGCCAAATTGCAGTACATGCCGATTACGGTGGTGTTGTGCCCGAACTCGCATCACGCGATCATGTGCGTAAAACTATCCCATTAATTAAAGAAGTTTTAACGGCGGCAAATTTAACGCCACAAGATTTAGATGGTGTCGCTTATACCGCAGGCCCAGGCTTAGTGGGGGCTTTATTGGTCGGTTGCTCTATCGGTCGTAGCTTAGCTTATGGTTGGAACTTGCCCGCAGTGCCTGTACATCACATGGAAGGGCATTTATTAGCGCCAATGCTTGAAGATAATCCGCCCGAGTTTCCGTTTGTTGCCTTATTGGTTTCGGGTGGACATACCATGTTAGTACGTGTAGATGCTATTGGTCAGTATCAAATATTAGGTGAGTCAGTTGATGATGCTGCGGGTGAAGCGTTTGATAAAACCGCAAAATTATTGGGATTAGATTATCCTGGTGGGCCTGTTTTGGCTAAAATGGCAGAATCAGGCATTGCAGGTCGTTTTAAATTTCCGCGTCCTATGACGAATAAACCCGGTTTAGATTTTAGCTTTAGTGGTTTAAAAACAGCGACCGCTATCACCATAAAGAAAGAAATAACCGAGCAATTAACGCCGACTGAAAAAGCGCAAACCCAAGCTGATATTGCTTATGCGTTTCAAGATGCGGTTATTGATACTATTGCCATTAAATGCCGTCGCGCATTAGAGTACACTGGTTTAAACCGTTTAGTTATCGCTGGTGGTGTAAGTGCCAATACAGAACTTAGAGTCAAGCTAAAACAAGTTATGGATAAACTTAACGGTGAAGTGTTTTATCCGCGCGCTGAGTTTTGTACTGATAATGGCGCGATGATAGCTTATGCAGGATTACAACGATTAAAAGCGGGTGGTCAAAATGATTTAACCTTTAAAGCTAAACCGCGTTGGCCTTTAGATACTTTAGAGACAGTGTGAATATGGGGGTGTTGCGCTTCGCGTTGCTCGGGACAACCTAGCTAAGCTTTTTATCGTTTAACTTGGGTTCTGTACCTTTAATGAGCCTAACAATATTTTCTCGATGGCGAAAAATAATTAATCCTGCCAGCATAACGGCTTCATAAACATAAAGTGGTTTAATTAAATAAACATAAAGTGGTGCTAACGATACCGTAACAATAGCCGCAAGACTTGAATAACGTGTTGTTTTGGCAATTAATAGCCAAGTTGCTATTAGTAGCGCGCCTAACGACAAACCTATGGGTAAAAACACTCCCAATGCTGTTGCTACGGCTTTTCCGCCTTTAAAATCAAAAAAAATCGGATACATATGACCTAAGCAACTTGCTAGGCCTATTAAACCTAAGTAAAACGGCTCGATATTAAAAAAGAACGCTAGCCAAACAGGTATCGCACCTTTTAAAACATCTAAAAATAATACTGTTGCCGCAGTAGCTTTGTTGCTCATACGCAGTACATTGGTAGCGCCAGGATTATGAGAGCCCGTTGAGCGGGGATCAGGTAAACCAAGTAATTTACATATTAATATGGCACTAGAAATCGAACCTACTAAATAGGCTACAATTATCATGGCTAAAGTTAATAGCATTATCATTGGCAACAATCCTGTTGTGAGCTAAAAAATAATTTTACAGAAAATTAATAAATACTCTATCATTCTAACGTGCTATTGACTGGTTTTTCTATAGCTTGGCAGTTAAACTCAGCATATATTTTGTAATTGAATGTAGTGAAATAAACTATGGCAATGGATAAGGTCTTTATTAATGGTTTGAATATTCAAACAACCATTGGTTTTTTTGAGTGGGAAAAAGAAATAAAACAGACATTAGTCATTGATTTAATTATGGGCTGGGATATTCGTCCTGCGGCATTAAATGACGAATTAGATAAAACCCTTGATTATGCTCAAATATCAGTGGCATTAGAGGAGTTTGCGAATAAAAATCCTGTTGATTTATTAGAAACACTGGCTCAACGTATGGCATCTTTTTTAATGGCTAGCTATAAAATCCCTTGGATAAAATTAACTATTCATAAGCCTAATGCTGTTCACAATGCTAAGTCTGTGGGTGTTGAAATTGAACGAGGTCAACAGCTGTAATGGCACAAATATATATTTCGTTGGGTACAAATATTGAACGAGAACATTATTTGCAAAAAGGTTTAAATGCATTAGCGGCGGTATTTAAAGAATTAACATTATCATCATTGTATGAAAGCGAGCCTATCGGTTTTGTGGGTAATGCTTTTTATAATATGGTTATTGGAGCTAATACTGTGTTATCGGTTAACGATGTAGCTAAAATACTGCGTGAGATTGAATTTGCGCATGGTCGTTTAGTAAACGCTAAAAAATTTAGTCCGCGTACTTTAGATTTAGACTTACTGCTTTATGATGATTTAGTGTTAAGTCAACCTGCACAAATTCCACGTGATGAAATCACTAAAAATGCTTTTGTATTATGGCCTCTTGCAGAAATAGCGCCTCATTTAAAACATCCAATATTGCAGCAAAGCTATCAGCAACTTTGGCAAAATTATGATCAAACAAGTCAGCAATTAACAAAAAAAACACTGAATTGGTCTCAATAACTTATTAAGGTAAATTTTATGAATTTAGCATTAACCGAAGAACAAGCCATGATCCAAGATATGGCGAAAAAATTTGCAGATAGCGAATTAGCGCCAATCGCAGCTGAATTAGACATGAGTAACGATCAAACCTTATTTCAAAATAATTTAAGTAAATTGGCCGAATTAGGCTTTATGGGCTTAAATGTTAAAGCTGAATATGGTGGTGTTGAAGCAGGTACCGTCGCATTTAGTTTAGCCATTACTGAGTTAGCACGTGCTTGTGCATCGACAGCGGTTACGACTTCGGTCACGAATATGGTCGCTGAAGTTATTCAAGCGGTAGGCAACGAACAACAAAAACAACAATATTTACCCAAAATTTGTAGTGGAGAATATAAAGCTGGTGGTTTTTGTTTAACCGAAGTTGGCGCAGGATCAGACCCAGCAAGTATGACAACAACGGCCATAAAAGACGGTGATGATTATGTACTTAATGGTTGTAAAATTTTTATTACCAGTGGTACTTTTGCGGGTGTTTTTGTGGTGTGGGCAGTTACCGATCCTGAGGCAGGCAAAGGAAAAGGTATATCATGTTTTTTAGTTGAGGCTAATACGCCAGGCATTATTATAGGTAAATGTGAAGATAAAATGGGACAAAAAGCCTCACCTACCACAGAAGTGGTGTTTAATAATTGTCGTATTCCAGCAAGCTGTTTAATGGGGCAAGAAAACAAAGCCTTTGCCATTGCTGTTGGTGAACTTGCGGGTGGTCGAATTGGTATAGGTTCACTTGCTCTAGGTATTGGTTTAGAAGCCATGGATTATGCGCGTCAGTTTGTGACAGAACGTCGACAATTTGGTAAGGCTATCGCGGATTTTCAAGGAATTCAATGGAAGTTAGCTGAGCGTTATACTGACTTAGAGGCAGCCCGATTATTATTAATGCAAGCCGCTGATTTAAAAGATAGAGGTTTACCTTTTGCAACCTCTGCATCAATGGCTAAATTGTTTGCTAGCGAAAAAGCCAATAAAGCGTGTTACGATGCCTTGCAAATGCTTGGTGGCTCAGGCTATATCAAAGAATATCCGTTAGAGCGTTTTGCGCGCGATGTGCGTATTACCACCATTTATGAAGGCACTAGCGAAATTCAAAAAATTATAATAGCCCGTGATTTACTAAAAAATATAGGTTAATTAATACAATGTTCAGCGTTGAAATGTCGTTTATTAACCACCATTAAGAAGTAAATAATTAACGTACCTTTTTATGCGAGTAAATATGAAAAATTCACATATTGTTGAAATTAATCTAGAAAATTTTCAACAAATTATTTTAGAAGATTCAAAGCAAAAACTAGTATTAGTGAGCTTTTGGGCTACACAAGTACCTGAAAGTATAGAAGTAAAAGATAAATTAGCGGTTGCGACGCAAGGATTTGATGAACATTTGATCTACGCGACTATTGACTGTCAAGCACAAGCGCAAATAGCACAACAATTTGGCATTCAAGGCTTACCGACAGCCATTATTATTAAAGATGGTCAACCTATAGATGGCATCAGTGGCCCGCAAACAGATGAAACTATTCAACAATTTTTAGATAAACATTTGCCAAAGCCGCAAGATAATTTATTAGCACAAGCCAAGCAAGCATTAAGTGATGGTGATAAAAAGCAAGCTTATAGCTATGCTATTCAAGCATATCAATTAGATAATGAAAGAGCAGATATTCAATTAACATTAGCTGATGCCTGTTTAGAAAATGGTAAAGTTGATGATGCTAAAACCTTGCTTGCAGCAATAAAAATGGTTGACCAAGATAGCTATTATCAAAGCTTAATGGCTAAATTAGAATTGGCTGAAGAAGCCGCTGATTCGCCTGAAATTAAAGAGCTTGAACAAGCACTCGCGCAAGATACTAGTAATGTGGAGTTAATTCACAAACTTGCTGCTCAATATAGCCAAGTAAATCGGCATGAAGAGGCACTTGCTTTACTCTTTCGTCAAGTTCAATCAAATAGTAGCGATGCTGAAAGTAAGAGGTTATTGCTCGATGTATTAAAAGCTTTGCCAGATGGAGATCCTTTAGCCAATAAATACCGCCGTAAACTTTATACTTTGATGTATTAGTTAATAATGATAGCTGATTACCTGACGGCTTTTTTACAGCGTCATTTATTACCTCAAGGTTATTTAGTGCAGTTAGTGGGACGTTTTGGGTATCAATTTGTAGCTCTGGGTTTATACTCATCATTTAGTTACCCAAGAATAATAAAAATGGATGTTTTTGGAGTACGTTGGGTGTAGGTTAGAGCGAAGTTTATTGCAATAAATGTTCATTAATCATTGTTGAGTGTCACCTAGATGACATTCAACATTTACTTTAATCAGTAGTATTCACATTATTTAATCTAATAGAGTAGGTGTATTTGGCGATTTCATGCGCCGAGTTTATTGGAGCAGGAGGTCAGAGTGGACTATAAAGATTATTATCAAATTATGGGCGTAGATAAAACGGCTACGCAAGATGAAATTAAAAAGGCGTATCGTAAATTAGCCCGTAAATTTCATCCCGATGTGAGTAAAGAAAAAGATGCAGAGCAACGCTTCAAAGAAATAGGCGAAGCGTATGAAGTGTTAAGAGATAAAGAAAAAAGAGCAGCTTATGATCAATTAGGTAGTAATTGGAAAGCAGGGCAAGGTTTTACACCACCACCTAATTGGCAAGAGCAATACCACCAAGGCGGCTCTAGCTTTGATGGCAGTGGGGATTTTAGTGACTTTTTTGAATCGTTATTTGGTGGCGGTTTTGGGCAGTCAACTCAGCAAGGTTTTAGTCGAGGTAGAAGACCGAGAACGACCAAAGGGCAAGACAGCCATGCTAAATTGATGATTGACTTGCAAGACTCTTATACGGGCGCAACAAAAAGTTTTACTTTGCGCGAGCAAGTAGTTAATGAGCAAGGATTACTTCAAAATAAAGAGCGTACTTTAAAAGTTAAAATCCCTAAAGGGATAAAAGAAGGACAGAAAATTCGCCTACAAAAACAAGGCGAGGCAGGCGTTGCAGGTGGAGAACATGGTGATTTATATATTGAAGTAGGTTTTAATCCTAATCCACTATATGAAGTAGAAGGTAAAAATATCACCATGGAATTGCCAATAACACCTTGGCAAGCTGCTTTAGGTGAAACGGTTAAAGTTGAAACACCTTCGGGTAATGTTGATCTTAAATTACCTAAAGGGATCAACAGTGGTAGTAAAATGCGCTTAAAAGGACGGGGTTTACCGACTAAAGTGCCGGGTGATTTATTTGTTAAATTAAAAATTGTTTTTCCTGAACCGTTAACCGATAAAGAAATTGAGCTTTATCAATCATTAAAAACATTGGCTCAGGAAAGTAAATAAATTTAGTTATTAGCGACTTGAACTATCATTGTGATTTATTAGGTAATGACTTTAGTGTTGAGGCGTTAGATAAAGATTGTGTATATTGTGCTTCTTTTTCTAATGCCTCAAGGTCATTAATAATTAATTGATTACGCTTTTTAGTGAGTATCCCTTTTGTTTTCCAATGTTGTAGTTGCTTATTAACCACTTGTCTAACAGAGCCCACCATACGAGCAAGGGTTTCATCGTTTAAACCATTAACTAAATGATATTGATGTTCCTCACCCTTTAGACCAGTATAAAATTTAATTTTATTAATGTGTTGTAAAATAATACGACTTAAACGTGTGGTAATATCATGTAATGCTAAATTTGTGGTTTGTTGTTCTTTTTCACGCATTTTTTGCGCTAAATAAGGCATAAATTGTTTATTAAATTCAGGATAGTGCCATAGCCAATTGCGCATTGTGGTAAGTGATACTGAAAGTAGTTTTATCGTACTTAATGGTGAAATAATCACTTCATGGGGTTGATCATCAAGCAACACCATTAAATCCAAACAATCTCCTGCATAAAGCATATCTACAGTGATCTCTTTACCTGTATCAGGGTTACTTTGTTTTAATTCTAATTGCCCATCTAACATAACAAAAAAACGTTCGTTTAAAATTCTGGAGGGAATATAGTCGCCTTTGTGCCATTCGGTTAACTGAAATTCTTGTTGAAAATCCTCAATTAATTGCATGGGTAAATCGGCAAATAATTTAGCCTGTTTTACTAATATGGGGCTTGCTTTTTTAGGTATGTGAACTAAATTGCTACTCATAAAATGATTTAATTATTACGCCGAAAATATAAGCTTTATTTTACAGGCTTAAGTATTTTTAGCAAAAAAAAAGATCTTTTTTCAAAAGCTTATAAAATTATTTCTAGGCGACAGAAGTCTTTTTCTCTAACTCGTATCATAATGTCAAATATAGAGTTTTTTAATAGCGAATATTTAACTCATCTCGATATGAAAGCCTAATCTTGCATGTAACGATACAGGATTGTAAAATAAATAGTCGGTTGGCTGATTTTTTTTAGAGCATTATCCGGGGAAGTTATTTGTCATTACTTAGATTTTACTTAATAAGGGTAAGAAAATGGCATTTGTAGATTATTATAAGGTTTAGTATGGGATTTTTTAAAGAGCATTCGTACCGAGATGGAAACGGAGTTGAACAAAAAGGGACGGACTGGGGTGGTTCAATAGTTGGTGGTATGGGTGGTGCGGTAGGCATCACTATACTAGGGATTATTGGTTTGATTATGGCATACTGGGTATATGTTGTGATATTTGTAGTAATTGCTCTTGTAAATTTGGGGTTTTTAAAATTATATTCTACTAATAGTAGTGAAAACGGAAAAAAGAAAGTTATTTCAATAGTTTTAGCTTTTTATGGTGGCTGTTTAGGTTTAAATAATTTTTACAATAAAAGATATATAACTGGGTTTATTAAATTGGTTGTATTTAGTGTTGCATTTGTTTTTTTACAAAACACTTTATTCTATTCTATTTTGATTGCATTAGTAATCATTGGCTGGATAGAGGCTTTCATTTATTTTTTTGGCGCATCTGAATCTAAAACAGTAAAAGTAACATCTAAAATAATTATATATACTTTTTTCATTCTAGCTACCGGTATTTCTATAAACGAGTACGGTCAGTGGTATCAAAGAAATCTAATTGATAATTTAAATAACATAACAAATTATGATGAGATTAGGGATAGAGTTACAACTAAAAATTTTCAAAGCATATATGCTAATAATTATCAAAAGTCATTGAGTGTAATTAAAGGTTATGACAAAAATCCAATTTCTATTATTTTCCCAAGTTTGAAGTATGCTTATAGTATTGAAGGGTTGAGAGCATATAAAGAGCTTTATGGAAATGATTTTAAAATTGATGCAGATGATTTTCAAGGAACTATAGAGCGTTTAGGTAAACTAGATAAAGGATATTCTAAAAAATTAGCTCAATTGATTGCAAATTATATGGATAAAGAAGTAGTGGTAAGCTTCAATAAGATGCATAAGGAAAATGCTTATTTTGATATAGAGCATATATTAAAAGAAAACAATCAAATGTCTGCATTAAGAGCATACTTAAAATTAAAAAGAGGCTATAACTTAAAATGATTAACTAGTTTTTCTATTTTTAATTCTTAACGCTCAACAATAACACATCAAAAAAAATTTTAGGAATTTGGGAAGTATCATCATTAAAACTTAATGGTTTTACTTCCTTTAGTAAAAGTTTTTCTAAAAAAGAAGATATGTCTAGCCCTTATCTTCAATAAAACTGGACAAGTAAAAAGTCAAACTAAAAACACTCTTTATAATTATAAGATTGTAAATAATCAGTTAAAAATCTACCAAACAAAAGCTTATAAAAATAACTATGAAGTAAAAGAAAAGATGATCATAAACTTTATTTTACAGGCTTAAGTATTTTTAGCAAAAAAAGATCTTTTTTAAAAAGTTTATAAAACTGTCATCTAGGTGACAGAAGTCTTTTCCTCTAACTCGTATCATAGTCGTCATTAACTGAGCAGCCAATGTTTTAACTCTTATTAAAAGAGTTACTTAACTCAAGGTTGCTTTATTGATTACAACGATAGTGTTGTGATTATTATTTAATTAGAGGTAACTATTATGAGTAAAATTATTGGTATAGATTTAGGTACAACAAATTCATGTGTGGCAGTAATGGAAGCTGGCAAAGCAAAAATTATTGAAAATGCAGAAGGTAGTCGTACTACACCTTCAATTGTTGCATACACAGACAATGAAACATTAGCGGGGCAACCTGCAAAAAGACAAGCTGTCACTAATTCAGAAAATACATTATTTGCGATTAAGCGTTTAATTGGTCGTAAATTTGATGATAAAGAAGTGCAAAAAGATTTAAAACTTGCACCCTTTAAAATTATTAAAGCTGACAATGGTGATGCGTGGGTAGAAGTTAATGGTAAAGCATTATCACCACAACAAGTATCAGCGCAAATATTACGTAAGTTGAAAAAAGATGCAGAAGCGTATTTAGGTGAAACCGTTAGCGAAGCCGTTATTACGGTCCCCGCTTACTTTAATGATTCACAGCGTCAAGCAACTAAAGATGCAGGTAAAATTGCCGGCTTAAATGTAAAACGTATTATTAATGAGCCAACTGCAGCAGCACTTGCTTATGGTGTTGATAAAAATAGTAAAACAGATCAAAAAGTAGTGGTTTACGATTTAGGTGGTGGTACTTTTGATGTTTCAATTATTGAAATTGCTAATGTTGATGGTGAAAAGCAATTTGAAGTGCTCGCCACTAATGGTGATACCTTTTTAGGTGGTGAAGACTTTGATTTACGCTTAATTAACTATTTGGCCGATGAGTTTAAAAAAGACACAGGCATTGATATTCATAACGATTCTTTAGCGCTACAACGCATAAAAGAAGCGGCTGAAAAAGCTAAAATTGAATTATCATCAGCCATGCAAACAGATGTTAATTTACCTTATGTTACGGCGGATGCCAGTGGTCCTAAACACTTAAATGTGCAAGTAACACGCGCTAAATTAGAGTCTTTAGTCGATGATTTAATTAAAAACACTATAGAGCCGTGTAAAAAAGCATTAAAAGATGCAGGTTTAAGTAATGGTGATATTAGTGAAGTTATTTTGGTAGGTGGTCAAACACGTATGCCTAAAGTACAAGCAGCGGTGAAAGACTTCTTTGGTAAAGAACCACGTAAAGATGTTAACCCTGATGAAGCGGTTGCTTTAGGTGCTGCAATTCAATCTGGCGTATTGTCAGGTGCGGTTGACGATGTGTTATTACTTGATGTTACACCACTGTCTTTAGGCATTGAAACCCTAGGTGGCGTAATGACCAAGTTAATTGAGAAAAACACTACCATACCAACTCGTGCATCTGAAGTGTTTGCAACGGCTGAAGATAATCAATCGGCGGTAACGGTACACGTATTACAAGGTGAGCGTGAAATGGCAAGTGATAATAAATCACTCGGTCAATTTAACTTAACCGATATTCAGCAAGGACCACGAGGTTCGGTACAAGTTGAAGTTACTTTTGATATTGATGCCAATGGTATTTTAAATGTGTCGGCTAAGGACAAAGCCACAGGCAAAGAGCAAAGCATTAAAATTACTGCATCAAGCGGTTTAACTGAAGAAGAAATTAACCGTATGGTAAAAGATGCTGAGCAATACGCCAGTGAAGATAAACAAAAGCGTGAATTAGTAGACCAACGCAATCAAGCGGATCAATTAATTCATACTATTGAAACTTCAATGACTGAATTGCCTGAAGCACAGCAAACAGAGCTAAAAGGTTTAATTGAACAGCTTAAACTTGCCATTAATGGTGACGATAAGCAAGCGATTGAGATGCGTCAAAAAACATTGCAAGATGCGTACTCTGCGCTAATGCAAGCGCAACAGCAGCAGGCTCAACAGCCAAATGAACCTG
>WGGB01000161.1 GCA_015491935.1 Alteromonadaceae bacterium | reverse complement strand
TTACCGACGCTAAAAGTAACCGTATTGGTCGGTTTGAGTTAGCAGAAAACGGCACACTATTTTTAGATGAAATCGCTAATATTCCCTTATCACAACAAGCAAAAATATTACGAGTATTAGAAAACGGCGAATATGAAGTACTAGGTTCAAGCCGAACACAACAGAGTAATGTTAGGGTAATTAGCGCCACCAATGCTAATTTTACCAAGCTGCTTGAGCAAGAGTTATTTCGCGAAGACCTTTATTATCGTCTCAATACTATCGAATTAGCAGTGCCACCATTAAGCGTTCGCCAAAGCGATATTGTGCCGTTAGCTGAATTTTTTATCACTAAATTTTGCCATAAATACCAACTTAACAATAAAGTATTTAGCGATAAAGCCAAGCAAGCATTACTAAGCTATCACTGGCCAGGCAATATTCGCGAACTCAGTCATTTAATTGAACGAGCAAGCTTATTAACTGAAGGCACAATCATTGATCTTAATGATTTGAATATTACGCCAACATCTTTGCCTGAAAACAAGACATCGTCAGTGCAAGCTTTGCCTTTTATGACCCTTGAACAAGCAGAAATAAACTTGATCAAGCAAGCGCTAGGCAAAACCGAGCAACATATTCCTAAAGCTGCACAACTGCTAGGGCTAAGTAAAGCTGCCATGTATCGACGGATTGAAAAATATGGTTTGGTCGCAGAGTAACTCACTAGAGCGTTATTTAAGCTGGCGCTTAAGCCTATTAATATTACCAATATTATTGATTGGCGCTTGGTTGTGTTATCACTTTGCTTTACCGTTATGGTTAGCGATAAGCGCAGAGCTAATACTGTTATTACTGTGCTTAAACTTTATCAATACCATTAAAAACAAAATATTCAAGGCATTTGAACGCGCTAATTTACATCTTGAAGCCATTAATCAAGAAGACTTTCACCAATATGCAAAGGCAGCCTTTAAACAGGGTAAAGTAGGTGAATTTCACCAACAACTTAATTTGTTAAGTACCAATTTACAGCAACAAAAATCACGCTACGATCAACATATTTTTTTGGTTTATCAGCTTACTAGTCAACTCGACACCCCTGTATTAGTGTTTAACGAAAAACAGCAACTAAGCTTTGCCAATCAAGCCTTTTATCAGCTTTATAAACAGCCGTGGCAACATTATCGCCATAGCTCGCCAGCACGGTTAGGATTAACAAAAGCCAATCAGCAGTGGCAATTTACTAAACATGAACATGAGCAAAACCAGCAATGGCAAATTCGCCACAGTGAATTTATTGATAACGGTGAAAGTCATCAGTTATTAATTTTTATTGATATTGCTAGCGCTATTCGCAGTAGCCAACTACAAGCGTGGCAACAAATTATTCGTGTGTTAAGTCATGAAATTCGTAATTCACTAGCACCCGTGTCTTCATTAGCCGAAACCTTAGCAGCTAAATGCAATACCAATAGCACTTATAGTGAGCGCGATAAAACCGCGTTAATGGTTATTACTGAACGTTGCCAACATTTGCAAAGCTTTGTGGAGCGTTACGCTAATTTATCAAAGTCTTTTAATGTTAACCGCCAATGGATGACAGTAAGCCAACTAACCCAGCCACTAATAGCACTTTACCCTGAGCTGAATATCACCGTTAACAGCACAATTGAAAAACTGTGGGCAGATCAAAGCTTATTAACACAAGTGCTGATCAACCTAGTAAAAAATTCACAAGAAGCCGAAGCGAAGCAAGTAACCCTAGATTTTTCGCAGCAGCAATCAACTTATTTACTAAAAGTAATAGATAATGGTCATGGTTTTAGTAATTTAGACAATTTATTTGTGCCGCTGTATTCCACCAAAGAACAAGGCCAAGGCATAGGATTAAATTTTTGCCGCAATATTATTGAGCAGCATCAGGGCAAGATTAGTTTGAGCAATAATCAAACTGTAGATAACCAAGCCCATGGCGTTACCGTAACTATTAAATTGCCAGCTAAATTGTCACAGCAACACCGACCTACAAAGAATAGCAAAATATTGTAGGTCGTCACGAGCGCAGCGAGGCACGACAAAACCAAAAATCACAAATAAATGCTATTCCAAAATGGATAATTTCCAATATTATCAATCAATTTTGCACGTAATGGATTAGCAACGATATAACGAGCAATATTTTTAATGTCATCATTTTTCCTTAAAGCTCTATCAAAATAAGCTGGTTGCCATAGACCACCTTTACGTTTTAATAACTGATTCACTTTGATTGCTGTATGAGATTTTAGCTGCCTAATTATGGTAGACAACGATGATTTATCGCTTATTTGTATTAAACCGTGGAAATGATCAGGCATTAATACCCAAGTTAACCAACAACATTCATTTTTTATTTCATTTTCTTGAATTAGTTTACAAAACTCATGTGCAGCATCAAATTTTAGAAATAATAATTCACGGTTTTTAACCACAAAAGTAATAAAGTAAATACCTCCTGTCTGGCTGAATCGACCTTTCCTTAAATCATTCCATGACATAAATAATTCATCCTTAATTAATAAGATTATTTAATCATAGATGTAGATAGCTGTCGCAGCAACACCGACCTACAAAGAATAGCGGAATGTTGTAGGTCGTCACGAGCGTAGCGAGGCACGACACAATAGAAATAATTGAATATTTTAATTGTCGCAGCAACACCGACTTACAAAGAAAAGCGAAAAATTGTAGGTCGTCACGAGCGTAGCGAGGCACGACACAATAGAAATAATTGAATATTTTAATTGTCACAGCAACACCGACCTACAATGAATAGCGGAATGTTGTAGGTCGTCACGAGCGTAGCGAGGCACGACACACACTATTCATATTGAGTTCATTATCGAACTAAGTTCGCTTTAGTTCGGTTCGATAATGAACTATCTTCTTTTAAAACACCCGTAAAAATATAACCACCTAATAAACAAAGGTATTTTATTTGGCATAGTATTCGCTAAAACTGATACAAAGTTACTTAATCAATAAAACTAAATAAGTTCACGTGGATAAAATCAAAGCGAAAATAACGCCAAATTTGATCAGTAAAAAGCATCTTGTGGTGTTAGCAATTATGTTGCTACTCACTGTACTGGCTATCAACTTTAATAACTCGATAAATCATAAAAGCTTAGCGCGCAAAGATATTTTAATTGCCAATGTGCAACAAGGCGATCTTGAAATAACCGTTGATGGCTATGGCAGCTTAAAATCCGCTAATTTACAATTAATTACCACACTCACTAAAGCTACAGTAAAACAAATATTGTTAAAGCCCGGTGCGCTAGTAAACAAAAATAGCATTATCGTGCGTTTAGAAAACCCAGAATTAGAACAGTTAGTCGAAAGTGCCCAACAACAACTGACGCAGCAACAAGCTAATTTTCGCCAATTAAAAGTAAACCAGCAACGCGAACTGCTCAACGAAAATGCCAGCATTGCTGAACTTAATGCGCTATTTCAAACGGCAAAACTTAAACGTAGCGCTCAACAAAAACTGATTGTAGATGGCATAGTTTCGCAACTCTCATATCAACAAACCGTACTTAACGAACAACAGCTACAACAACGTATTAGCATTGCTAAACAGCGCATCAAGCAGCTTGCGCTCGTTCATAAAGAAGCGTTAAATATTCAACAGCAACGCATTAATCAACAACAAGGGCAATTAAATATTGCCCAAAAACGTGTAAATAGACTCACCGTAACCGCAGGTTTTAATGGCGTATTACAGCGCCTAAGTGTTGAGTTAGGACAAAGTTTAAATGCAGGACAAGAAATTGCGCTTATTGGTAGCGTTAGTGACTTAATTGCCTTGATAAAAGTACCGCAAACACAAGCACAACAAGTAGCACTTGATCAAAAAGTGATCATTGACACCCGCCAAGATAAAATTATCGGCAAAGTAGTACGCATCGACCCGATTGTAAAAGACAACACAGTAACTATTGAAATTTCGCTACCTAAAAATTTACCCAACAGCGCCCGACCACAACAAAATATTGATGCACAAATTATCGCTAAAACATTAAAAAACACCAAATACATACAACGCCCAGCCAATGTGCAAGCACAAACAAAGGTAAGCTTATTTCAATTAAACTCTGATATTACACAGGCAAAAAAAACAGTATTAACGTTAGGCGAAAAAGCCTCGCGTTTTATCGAAATTAAAAATGGTGCGCAAGTTGGCGACACCTTTATTATTTCCGATTTAAGTAATTATAAAGTAAAAAAATTAACCATAAATTAGCTGTAGATTGTTCCGAGCGTAGCAAGGTACTACAGAAATAGATTGAACGTTGAATTGTCGCAACAACACCAACCTACATAAGTTTAACGATAATTGTAGGTTGTCCCGAGCAACGCGAGGCGCAACAAAAAAACAAGGAAAGCCCAAATGAACAACAAGAAAATGAGCAATACCAATATGAAAAACAACATAATCACTCTTAAAAACATCAGCAAAATATTTGAAACCGAGGAACTAGAAACCCACGCACTTAGCGATATTAATCTCACCATAAATCAAGGTGATTACGTTTCTATTTCTGGCCCTTCTGGCTGTGGAAAATCGACACTGTTATCGATTATGGGTTTACTCGATATGCCCAGCAGCGGTGAATATTTTATCGAGGGCGCGAAAGTAAGCGAGTTATCGTTAGACGATGCCGCTGAAATGCGAAACAGCAAAATAGGTTTTATTTTTCAGTCATTTAATTTAATTGATGAACTCTCAGTTTTCGACAATGTTGCCCTACCCCTGCGTTATCATCACAGTAAACCTACTCCACAAACCATTAAAGATCGCGTAACTGAATGTTTAACAATGGTGGGCTTAAGCCATAGATGTAGCCACAAACCAAATCAACTTTCAGGTGGTCAGCAACAACGGGTTGCTATCGCTCGTGCATTAGTGGCTAAGCCAGCGATTTTGTTAGTCGATGAACCGACAGGGAACTTGGATTCGAAAAGCGGCGATCAAGTGATGGATGTTTTAAGCGAGTTAAACAAAAACGGCACCACCATTTGCATGGTTACCCACGACCCGCGTTATGCCGATATGGCGAGTACACAAGTACAGCTGTTAGACGGCATGATCTTGCAAGTGCCACAAGCGCAGATAGCAGTTTAAGCACAAATGTTGTGCCTCGCTACGCTCATGACAACCTACATTATTGCGCCAGCCAATGTAGGTCGGTGTTGCTGCGACAAAGTAAATGTTGTGCCTCGCTACGCTCGTGACAACCTACATTATTGCACCACTCCATGTAGGTCGCTGCTTGCTGCGACAAAAGAAAATAAAAGCCAGAAATAAATTCAGGATGACCAGAGTACAGGATACACAATGAAACATTTTATATATTCAACACTATATTCATTTTTTTATGAACTGAAGCAAGCCTATTTAAACCTCAAACAAAAGCCTTTGTTTGTCTTTAGTGTGGTATCAACCATGGGTATTACCTTGGGTGCTTTATTGTGCGTGTTAACGCTAGCGTATGTGATGTTGCTCAAGCCATTGCCATATCCTGAGCAAGATAGGCTGTATGTAGTTGAACAAAGTCAAATAGACGACAGCGGAAAAGAAAATGTGCGAGGGTTTAGTTATCCAGCGATCGTTGATCTTTATAAAAATCAACACGTATTCACTAAAACAGCCTTAGTAGACTATGGCGAATCAGCACTTGCTTCATACCCTAGCAGCCCAAGTATTAATACTATTTTTATAACACCAGAATGGTTTTCTTTACTCAAAGCAAAAGCAGTTAAAGGGCGACTATTTGAACAAAGTGAAAACCTAAATACCTTTAATCCTGTAGCTGTTATTAGCTATAAAGTCTGGAAAAAACATTTTAATGGTGATGAAAATATTTTAGGACAATCTATTTTTACGCAAAATCAGCACTACACCATTATCGGTGTAATGAATAAAGACTTTATTGAACCACAATTAAGAAGCACAGATAAAAAAAGTGATATTTGGCTACCTTGGGATTTTAATCCAACACCTAAGAATTTAAGAAAAAGGTGGTGGGGAAGAATGAACAGCCGCACACTTATTGGAACATTATCTCCAAACTTATCGGTTGAACAAGCAGAGAAACAAGCGAGTATTTATAGCAATGATATTTGGCAAGAAAAAATAACCGCAGTAAATTTTTTTGAGGGTTGGCACGTAGAAGTTAAGTTGATCCCTTTTATTGAAAAAATTATAGGAAATAGTAAACAAGCTGTTTATATCCTTTTGGCAAGTGCTATTGCCTTGCTACTCATTGCGAGCCTAAATTTAACCAACCTTTGGTATGCCCGTTTTAGTGAAAAAGGCCGTGAAATATCTATACATTCAGCTTTAGGCGCTAAAAAACGATCAATCCTAAAATCAATCTTTATCGAAAATTTTATATTATTTAGCTTATCTTTGCTCACAGCCATAGCGGTTGCTTTATTAAGTTTTACACTACTGCAATTTTATTTACATACCTTTTTGCCTAGAGTAGATGAACTAAAATTACAAGTATTTACCTTACTCTCAGGAGTCGCACTTAGTGTTATTCTGCTATTTATTTTTTCACACATATCAATAAATACTATAAATTTTAAGCAACTAGCTAATAAGCTTGTAACTTCAGGTAAAGGGATCAGTGCTCAAATATCGCAACAAATCCAAAAAACGTTAATATCTATTCAAGTAGCCATTGCCATGACATTAGTGTTTTCATGTATTTTCATAGGTTATAAAGCAATAGAAATGACAACATCCCATGACGGCATGGATACTGAAAACCTACAAAGTTTACAAATACGAATGCAAGCAGATAGCTTACCTTCAACAAAGGCAATGCACGAATTAGTTCGACAAATAAAAATAGCCTTAGAACAACGTCAGAGGTAATAAAAGTTAGCCGTACTACTTCCCCTTACATTGAAACATTAAGTACATGGTCATTAACGGAAACATCCACACTAAAACCAGTATTACCTTTAGGAAAAAACATTGATGATGTCTATTTTTCAATAACGGGGCAAAAGATAATTCAAGGCAGAGCGTTTACTAAAGATGAAACGCAAAACAAGAGTAATTCACTTATTATTAATGAGACTCTTGCTCAACAACTTTTTCCTCTTAGAAAAATTCTCGGTAAAAAACTTTCTTTTGATATTAGTGGTGGTGAACAATATTCATTACCCATAATAGGTATTGTTTCAAATTACAAAATTGCAGGTGAGCGTGTTGCGCAACCTCGAGTTTATAAACCCTCTAATAATTTATTTAGCTTGCTCATTTTAACTAAAAAGCATCATCAACTTTCAAGAAAATTACTAACTCAAGTACTGGCTGATATATCTCCAATATTTAAAATTTACAGACTAGAACCTGTTCAACAACAAAAAAACAAGAGGCTATTTGCTCATTACGCCACAGT
>WGGB01000160.1 GCA_015491935.1 Alteromonadaceae bacterium | reverse complement strand
GAATTAGTTGAAGTAACGCCTGAGAGCATTCGTATTCGTAAGAAATTCTTAAAAGAAAACGATCGTAAACGTGAAGGTCGTGGTATTAAATAATACTTCACCTAAAATGACATAATAAAAAACCGCTAAGTGAAAACAAAGCGGTTTTTTTTATGTTAGTTGAGTAAATAAAATCAATACTAAAATAGCATACTTTGTCGAATTGATAGTGCTCACCAATCTCGTGAAAAGTTTACCATTACAATCATATATAGCTGATTTTTATATTGAACTCTTTACAACTATATTTGAGTAATTAAAACAGTATTTATGACAAGCCTGTTTCTATAAAATGTAATAACTCGTTTTTTGTTAATTCACCTAAACCTAATGAACCTAGTGATCGGCCTTCTTTATAAAAATCTCTGTCTAAAATAGCACCACACATGTCTATCATCCGATCACATTCAGGCATATTAATACCTAATTTTTTACCTAATGAGGACATTAATACTAGTCCTATAGGAACATCTTCTGTGATATATCGGTTATTGAAACTATCAGGTCCTGCTGGTGATGATAGTTTATAATGTTCAAAAACTTCTTTAGGATCTTGCTCAAGATCTTCTTCATTTCTAAATAAACAGGCTTCTAAATAAGGAATGGGTTTGCACCCTAAGGCACTCAATACTGCCATTTTTTCCGTATCTAATTTTTTTATCATTATCCATGCCATTTTAGTTGAAAGTGCATCTCGGTACATATAGGGGATTTCATCAGGATGATGAATCGCACAATACTCAAGCATAGGATACATAACCAATAGACCAACAGTATGAACAATTATATTAGGATTATGTAGTGCAGAATCAAATATATTTTTTCGAATTTGCTGCTTTGGTATGTTATAGGCAGGAAACAAACGGGATGCAATAGCCATTCCTTCAACTGTTCTTGTTGCTGGAAAAAATGACAGTGAATTTCGAACATTTTTAAATAAAACCTTTACTGTGCCGGGAGCAACCACTCGAGCATCATTAGGGGTAGACTCTCCTTCTGCAAAGATTGGATTGTTATCACAAAATTGATTATAGAAGAGGCTGCCTGCATAACCTGGAATTAGTATTACCAACTGATCATCTTGAAAATATTTTGCAATTTTTTGGGCTAAAGCACGGTGATAGGTGGTTTGAATAAAGATCATAATGACTTCTGCCCCTTCAATCGCTTCTTTAGGATCTCGAGTGATCATTGTTAAGGGCTGAAAAGATTTTTCTGCATCATCAGCACTATCGGTAAAGTGTCCTTTTTGGGTGTTATCGATGCAATATATGCCTTTATTTTTAACCATTGTTTCAAAATGATCATCGTGAGTAATATGATTTGAGGTTTTCAATAGTCTTACTTTATGTCCTGCCGCAGCAGCCATAAAGGCACAAGCAGAACCTGCATTGCCTGCTCCGATTATGGTTATTTTCATTTTGTATCTCTTTTAATATTTTAGTTCAAAATTCAAAAAACTTGAAATCTGTATATCTTTGAAAGCGTAATACTGAGAAATTTAGAAATCTAAAAATACGCTTAAGGAGAGGATCCTTAAACGCTAATTAAAGCTGTATAATTAGCTGTAATGATGTGAATTTAGCGAAATAAGTATAACCTATTACAACGCTATTGTCCGAAAACATTAGTGCAAGAAAATTTTATGACGCTTAATTTTGCTTAAAAGAATAAGTACTCTATGGGGAGGCTTATATTTGCCCTGAAACCTATAGTTCATTTTTTAATAAAAATAGCCCATTGTTATTTAGTTTAGTGGTTATACATTTTTCGTTAATGTCAAAATACCGCTCAGCAAGTGATGAGCGGTATTTATTTTGTTAAGAAATTAAACTATGGGTAAATCAACACGCATCCAGATGTGCTTTAGCCTAATTAATCAATAATTCGGCTCTTAATTGTTTTGCCGCTTTAACCATATTTTCTAATGCTGCTTGTGTTTCTGGCCATTGTCGAGTTTTTAAACCACAATCAGGATTTACCCATAAACGTTCAACAGGTATGGTTTTTGCCGCCTTATGAATAAGATCAACCATCCATTCAATAGTAGGTACATTGGGTGAGTGAATATCATAAATACCAGGACCTAAATCATTGGGATAAGCTTGTTGTTCAAACGCTTTTAATAACGCCATGTTAGATCGTGATGTTTCAATCGTTAATACATCAGCATCAAGCGCGATAATGGCATCTAAAATTTCATTAAATTCTGAATAACACATATGTGAATGAATTTGCACTTCGCTGGGAGCTTTGGCTGCTGACAACCTAAATGCGGCTGTCGCCCACGACAAATAATCAGCCCATTGGCTTTGTTTTAACGGCATTCCTTCGCGAATAGCAGGTTCGTCAATTTGAATAATTTGCGTACCTGATTTTATTAAATCTTGTACTTCGTCACTAATAGCTAAACCTATTTGTTTGGCAACATCTTCTCGACTTAAATCGTCACGCACAAAAGACCAAGCTAAAATAGTAACAGGACCAGTAAGCATACCTTTAACTTGTTTTTTGGTAAGCGATTGCGCGTAGTTAGTCCATGTCACTGTCATCGCTTGAGGGCGGCTAATATCACCATAAATAATCGGCGGTTTAACACAGCGTGAACCATAACTTTGTACCCACGCAAATTGGGTAAAGACAAAACCGTCAAGTAACTCGCCAAAGTATTCCACCATATCGTTGCGCTCAGGTTCGCCATGCACTAATACGTCTAAATCAATGGCTTCTTGACGCTCAATAACATCTTTAATTTCTAACTCAATGGCGGCTTGATATTGATTATCATTAAGCTGGCCGCGTCGCCACTTGGCTCTAACTTGGCGAATGCTGCCTGTTTGTGGAAATGAACCTATAGTTGTTGTTGGCAGCAAGGGTAAATTAAGAGCTTGTTGTTGCTTTATTTTGCGATAAACAAAGCTTTCATCTCGGTGAAAGTCATATTCAGTTAACTTGGCTACACGCTGTTGTACCGATTTTTTATTTATTTTTGTTGATACTCTACGCGCTAAAGCAGCGGCAGAATACAGTGTTATTTGATCACTGTTTTCTGTAACTAAGGCTTGTTTGAGTAATGCTAGTTCTTGGCATTTTTGCTTAGCAAATGCCAGCCACGATTTAACTTCGCTATTTAGTTTTTG
>WGGB01000159.1 GCA_015491935.1 Alteromonadaceae bacterium | reverse complement strand
GTGTTTTGACTTCTTTAGCCAATTCGTCGGCGAATGCTTGCATTTTTTCTTTGTTCATTGAAATACTCATTATTTAATCCTTTTTTAGATTATAAACAATTTGTATTTACACAGTTATTTTTACACCCTCTTACATCCAAATGAATTTATGTATAAAAAACGCGCAATAGCGCGCGTTTTGAGGCTGTGATCCTAACTGTTAAAATAATTTAAGTAATAACTAGTTGTTACTTGCAACGTTAATATAAACAATTTCGTCAGGTTGGTTATTGCGCGCAGTTATATCTTTAATATAAGTATGGGTTTTATCTCTATTTTTAGCTTTGGTGTAACGATTTAAATAGGCATGAGTATTAAAAGCGTTGTATTTTTTGGCAAAACTAGCCACAAACATATTATTACAGTATAAAGAATTTGCAACTTCTCGTACTGGCCTATTTTTACCTGTTTGAATTGTAAATTTCCGTATATGTTTTTTTAATTGTCGTTTGTCATCGTTACCTGCGGCCACACACGTTTTAGTTGCTAATGAATTATCCATTGCCACAAAAATATACTTTTTTGCTGCGGCGGCGTTAAACGCTACTGCCGATAGGGTAACTGCCGTTAGTAGCAAACTTAATATTTTGTTCATTATATCTATCCTTTTATTGAGTAATATTTAGCTTTACATACAACCTTTTCCAAAGAATTTTGAAATAAACTACAGCCTGCTTTATAAAGCATTAATTATACCGTAAAGAGAATAATTTCTATTTTCATTGAGTTATAAATAAAGACTGAAAAAATAATTTATTCTTTTAAAATCAATAGTTTTAATGTAAAGAAAATAGTCTCATTAATATAGATGAATAAACATATCTGCATAGTCTATACTCACTAAATCAAACAATAATTTGGTGACTTGTCGTGACAATCGTAATTGATAAGGCTCTTAAATGTTGTAAATAATTTAGACTCATACATATTGATGATATTATTTTAAACGCTGTTGTCGTGGTTCAATAAAACTTCCCAAGGACAGTTTCTTTATGAACAACAAACAAGCAGCAAGTTTAGTTAAAACAAAATTATTTTCGATTATTGATGAAATTTATGAGGCGGTTTATAGCAATGAGTGGAGTTTGGTACTCGATCAAATTATAGCGATTACCCAGTCAAATAAAGCCTTGTTTTTTATGCGTGATGTTAACGAGGCAGAAACGATAATGTTTCAGCTTTGTTCCTCCTTTGAATATGACAAAAAGTTATATGAAAGTTATCGTAAACAGCCGATAAAATGCCCCATTTATATTGATACCCAAGAATTTTTAGAAGGTGAAGTTTGCCATAATGTATTAAAGAATACACAAATAGACTTGTCAAATTATATTGGTGTTGAGTATTCACAAAGTCGTTTTTTTCCTATGCCATCTTATTATTACATAGGTGGCATTTTAATTAGAGACGGTAAATATGATTCAATTTTTGGCTTAACAAAAGCCATTGATAGCGCACCTTTTTCTGAAGAAGATATAAATTTTATTTCTGTACTTACCCCTCATTTTTGTCGAGCAATGAGCATTTTTAAAAGTTTAAGGCTTTATAAAAAACAAAATGGTTTATATCAGTGCTTTTTAAATCAACAGGATAAAGGCTTACTTATTTGTGATAAACAGCAGCATATTCTTTTAATGAATAAATATGCTTTAGATAAGTTTGATCGTAGTTCTTTTATTTCAATCAACAATCATCGACTGGTTATTAATCATCCTATTTATAATCAAATGTTAGTTAATTATATTGAGAATAGTGTTGACCATGAATATTTTTCTATCAGTCAACAAAAGGTGATTGTATTGTCTGAGCAAGGCGAAAATATTTTTATTAATGTGCTACCTATTAAGCATAAAAATAATTTTAGTGATATTGATGTTCCTTGCTGTTTAATTACAGTTATGTTTGAAAAACAGTTAAATTGGGAGGCAATAATTAGTGAATTTGCCTTAACACCTAAAGAAAGCCAATTACTAAAAGCACTCTATCAAAAGCAAAAAATTAATGATTTAACTCATCAATTTGATGTTAGTTACAATACATTGCGTACCCATTTGCAATCAATTTTTCATAAAATCTCGGTTAATTCACAAACCGATTTAATGATTAAATTAAGTTTATTTAAGTGAACCCTATTGTTTGTGACTGTTTTGATGAGCAATATGACTTTTACTTTCGGTCGGATAATTAGAAAAAATACCATCAACGCCCAGTGTTTTCATGGCATCTATATCAGCAATTTCATCAACAGTGTAAACAAATACTTTTAAACCTCGTGTATGGGCGTCTTTAACAAAGTGTTCACTAATAAAGTCAACATCAAGGTGTACTGAATAAGCATTTAAACGTTCAGCAAAAAGTGCGTAATCTAGTGGATAACAAGCAGTTAAAGCACCTATTGGGTATTGTGGTTGCTGTTCATTAATGACTTTTAGTAAGCGGTGATTATATGAGGATATTAATAATTGTGTTGCGGTAAAATTGCACTTTTGCTGGGCATAAATTAAATGACTAAACAGTAACTCAATGTCTTTTACACCTTTTAATTCTATATTGACAATACATTGCCCCGCGACTAATTCAAATACTTCATTTATGGTGGGGATAGTTTCGCCTTTGCCAGCATCTAATGAGCGTAAGTGTTCAAATTTATGATCGCTAAGTTGTCCTTTACCTGTCGTTGTACGATGTAACCAGCGATCATGGATCACCACAATTTTTCCGTCAATTTCATGTAAATCTATTTCGATACCATCAACCTCAGCGGTTAAAGCGTGTTTAATTGCACGTAATGTATTTTCAGGTTCGTGACCACTAGCGCCACGATGAGCGAAAACGAGCATAAAAAATGAATCTTAATCAAATATTATTTCTTAACATAACGGTTATTTGCCATTTTTGCGAATTTTCTGTGATTAACTTTATTTTTATTTGATTTATTTATTGGCACAATCATCTTCCTTTAATAGCATCTACACCTTTTGCCATTATGTTGAAAGATGATCACTCTTTATTAGCACATGAGTTAATAATAAAGCTTCAATTATTTAATTTTTTATCTATATTTTGGGGCATTCCCCCACAAAAGCCCACAAATTCATCAACTTCGTTAAAAGCCTTTATTTTATTGGACTGTCGCAAGCTGAAAAAGCTGATTCTTTGCTTGACAGAGGTTTACTTTACTCACTAAACTGTATAAATGTGGAAAAAAGTGGGGAATTGTGGATCTTAGATACTCGCGGGTGAAAAAATCACTATTTAAGCTTGATAAGACCTACAAAAAGCTTTTTTTATAAATACAAAAACTGAGAAAAAAGTAAGTTTATGTTCAGAGGCAGCAGTGCAATTACGCTAGACAGCAAGCATCGTATCACGATACCGACAAAGTATCGTGCCGAGCTAGTGGCTGATTGTGAGCGTAAAATGGTTTGTACTATTGATACTCAATATCCTTGCTTATTACTTTACCCATTACCCGAGTGGGAAGAAATTGAACTAAAACTTTGCCAATTATCTAGCATGAATAAACAAGAACGGTTATTTCAACAAATGATTTTAGGAAATGCCAGTGATTGTGAAATGGATAAAAATGGCCGTTTATTAATTAATGGCCCATTACGTAAATATGCCAATTTAGATAAAAATGTGATGTTAGTAGGACAGTTAAATAAATTTGAAATTTGGGACGAAAGTGCATGGCAAACGCAAATGCAACAAGGTGTTAGCCAAATACAATCGGGTGAAATAGAGCTAAGTGAACGATTACTTGAACTGTCATTATAAAAAAACATTCATAAAAATTAAACAATATAACAAAAATTAAGCGATAGCCCAAAATGTCAACAGAATATTCTCATATTTCAGTCTTGCTTAGTGAAGCAATTGACGGATTAGCAATTAAAGCCGAAGGCTGTTATATCGATGGTACTTTTGGTCGTGGCGGACATTCTACCTTGATATTATCGCACCTTAACGAGCAAGGGCGTTTAATTGCCATTGATCGTGATCCGCGAGCTATTGCCGCCGCTGAAAAATTTAAAGATGATCCGCGTTTTTGTATTGAACACACAGGTTTTGCTGAGTTGCAAGCGGTTGCTGATAAACACCACGTTAGCGGCAAGGTTGATGGTATTTTATTAGATTTAGGCGTGTCATCACCACAATTAGATGAAGCTGAACGTGGTTTTAGTTTTATGAATGACGGTCCATTAGATATGCGTATGGATACCACAAAAGGACAAACGGCTGCCGAGTGGTTAGCCGTTGCAGATGTTGAAGATATTACTTGGGTATTACGTACTTTTGGTGAAGAAAAACACGCTTGGAAAATAGCCAATGCTATTGTTGATACGCGTGAAGAGCACCCCTTAACTCGTACTTCGCAGTTGGCAAAATTAATAAAAACCACGGCACCGCAACGTGAAATTAAAAAACATCCTGCAACTCGCAGTTTTCAAGCTATTCGTATTTATATTAATAGTGAATTAGAGCAAATAGAAAAAGCCTTATCGGCCTCATTAGAGGTACTCGCTGAAGGTGGACGTTTAGTGGTGATCAGCTTTCATTCGCTTGAAGACAGATTAGTTAAACAATTTATGAAAAAGCATTCTCAGGGTAAGCAAGTACCGCGAGGACTGCCTATTGCTGAAGTTGAGTTACAAAAAGGTAAAAAGCTTTCATTGATTGGTCGAAAGTTAAAGCCGAGTAAAAATGAAGTAAGCGAAAATATTCGCTCTCGTAGTTCCGTTATGCGTGTAGCACAGCGTTTGGCAAAAACAGATAGCTAAGTGCTGGGATATGTTTATGAGTATTTTGTTAATAAATCATGGCTAAACAACGAATTGCCTTAGGGGTCGAGGTTTGGCGAGACATTCAACAACATATTTTAAGCTATTTGTTGTTGTTGATTGTGATTATCTCTGCATTTTCGGTGATTTATTTTACTCATTTAAATCGCCAAGCCACGAGTCAAGTTGAAAAGTTATTAGCGCAGCGAGATGAGTTAGATATTGAATACCGTAATTTATTATTAGAACAAAGTAGCTTAACTGAAAGTAGCGATATAGAAAGCAAAGCAAGTAAGCTATTACATATGAAACGACCAACGCCAGAGACTGAAGTCATAGTGCGTTTACCTTAAAAAGTAAAACAAGAGATCAGGAACATAAAGAGTTAACTACTCATTGAATAGACTATGACTAAACCCGTTAAACGCACCTCCGATAAGTTTAAACTAGGGATCGCCACATGGCGCTTTTACCTAGTACTGGGTGTGATCGCGAGTATTTATTTAGGGTTAATGGCTCGTGCTGCTTATATTCAAATAATTGAGCCTGATATGTTAAAGAAACAAGGTGATATGCGTTCTTTACGTGTCTCAGCAAGTGATGTTCAGCGTGGTTCTATTGTTGACCGAAACGGTTATGAATTAGCGATTAGCGTTCCTGTTGAAACTGTGTGGGCTAACCCCAAAGTTGTCTTAAAAAATAGAGTATTAGCTAAAACTGAATATTGGAAAGCGTTAGCTGAAGTGCTTGGTCAAGATATTAGTACCTTAACTAATCGTATTGTTAGTCATCCTAATAAACAGTTTATTTATCTTGAACGCAAGGTTTCACCAGCCATTGCAAACTATATTGCTAAATTAAAAATTCCAGGCATTCATTTACGAAAAGAGTCAAAGCGGTTTTATCCTACGGGTGAAATTAGCGCACATCTTGTTGGTTTTACTAATGTAGATGATAAAGGTATTGAAGGTGTTGAACGTGTTTACGATGATATTTTAACGGGTAAAGGTGGTGCCACTCGTTTTCGTAAAGATGCTAAAGGTAATAAAATTGAAATTTTATCAGTGAAAAAAGCCCAACAGCCTAAAAATGTAGTGTTGAGTATAGATCAAAGAATTCAAGCGATTGCCTATAAAGAACTTAAAGGTGCCGTCAGTGCGTTTAAAGCCACTTCAGGTTCTGTCGTGGTGACCAATGTTCATACGGGTGAAATTTTGGCCATGGTAAATAGTCCATCATATAACCCCAATAATCGAAAAAATGTCGCCATACATAGATTTCGAAACCGTGCTATTACCGATGTTTACGAACCGGGTTCAACCATGAAGCCGTTAACCGTATTAACAGGATTAAATTTTGGTTCAATAAAAGCAGATACCATTATTGATACAAACCCAGGTTGGATGCGCTTAGGTGGCAGACGTGTTTCAGATCCTATTAACCGTGGAAAACTAAGTATTACCGATATTTTAGTGCATTCATCAAATATGGGAACCAGTAAAATTGCCTTGTCAGTGCCAAAAGACTACTTATTAGGCGCTTTTTTCGATGTGGGTTTTGGTGAAGATACGGGCACGGGATTAATTGGTGAAAGTTCAGGCATAATGCACGATCGTCCACGTTGGTCAAAATTTGAATTAGCAACGTTATCATGGGGTGCAGGTTTAGCCATAACGCCAGTACAGCTTGCTCGTCTTTATACCGCTATTGCCAATGGTGGTGTTAAAATACCTTTGAGCATAGTTAAAAAAACGCCAGCAACAAAATCAGTTATTGAGCCTGAACGAGTCTTTTCTGCACAATCAACCAAAGACGTACGTGCGATGTTAGAAAAGGTAGTTAATGAGCACGTACAAAAAGCAAAAGTGGCTGGTTATCGCGTTGGTGGTAAAACGGGCACAGGTATTAAAGCCGTTGCGGGTGGTTATGGTAATGATTATGTCGGTTTATTTGCAGGTATAGCTCCCATTGAAAAGCCTGAATTAGTCGTGGTTGTGGTTATTAATGAACCCGGTGGAGATTTATATGAAGGTGCGCAAGTAGCAGCGCCAGTATTTTCAAGGGTTATGAAAGGCGCGCTGCAAGTTTTAAATATTGCCCCTAGCGTTCACGTTTCTGCTATTAATCATAGTGCTAAAGATCACGTAAAAAAAGGGAGGCATAATAATGTTTAATTATAAATATGACTCCTTAGTGAATACACTCGCACTATTTAATATTACTATTGCTGCGCAAGATCAAGCCTTATTTTGTCATAGCAAAGCGTTGGTTAATGATACACGTCAGCTCAAACAAGAGGATGTATTTTGTGCGGTTATTGGTGAAAACCAAGATGGTCGCCAATATATTGAACAAGCGGTAAAGCAAGGCGCAAGCATTGTGCTGTCAGAATGTAAAAAAGCACAGCAGCATGGGGAAATAATTCGTAGCCGTATTGATAATAAAAGTGTAGTTATCGTTCAGTTTTATCAACTTAATCAATGTTTGTTTGCATTGTGTCAACAGTATTATCAATATCCTCAACAAGCTTATACTGTTATTGGCGTAACAGGCACAAATGGTAAAACGAGTACTTGCCAAATTATTGCGAAATTACTTGAAGCAAACCAAGAGTCTTGTGCTGTTATGGGTACCTTAGGTGTTGGTATGGTTGATCAATTAACCCCTATTACTAATACCACACCGGGAGCCACTGAGTTACACCAATATTTAGCTGAATTTAACCTTAATAAAGTTCAAAACCTTGCGATGGAAGTATCTTCACACGCATTAAACCAACAGCGAATTAATAGCCAAGTAATTGATATAGCAGTATTTACTAATTTAAGTCGAGATCATCTTGATTATCACCACACTATGAAGGCTTATAGTGAAGCGAAAAAAACACTCTTTTCAGGTGAAAGTACACAAACGGCAATTTTAAATGCTGATGATAAGCAAGCACAAGCTTGGTTAACCGATTGGCAAAAACAACCTTATATATTATATGCAAAAACGCAAACCGCTCTAGCTAAACAGCATAATCATTATGTTATTGCTGAGAATATTACTCATCATAAAAATGGTATTAGTTTCAACTTAGTAACACATATAGGCAGTACGACAATATTTAGTCCATTATTAGGGGATTTTAATATTGATAATGTACTGGCCGCCATAGCGGTATTAATGGTTAAAAATAAATCATTAATGACTATTGCTAGAGCCGTTAAACAACTCAATGCTATCGCTGGACGAATGGAAGCTTTTACGGGTAAAAATAAACCCACGGCAGTCGTTGATTATGCTCATACCCCCGATGCACTTGAAAATGCTTTACAAGCGTGCCGAGAGCATTGCCAAGGAAAATTATGGGTCATTTTTGGCTGTGGTGGCGACAGAGATCAAGGCAAACGTTCATTAATGGGAAAAATTGCCGAGCAAAATGCCGATCACCTTATTATTACCAATGACAATCCTCGCAGCGAAGTACCAGAATTAATCGTAAATGACATTTTAGCTGGCTGTCAACATCCTGAAAAAATAACGGTGATGTTAGACAGAAAACAAGCAGTACTTGCCACATTAGCCAAAGCAAAAGTAGACGATCTTGTTTTGTTGGCGGGTAAAGGGCATGAAAATAATATCATTATTGGTGACAAAACTATTGCCTATAACGAAAGAGCAACGGTTGCTAGCTTTTATGGCGTTATAACCAATACACAAAACAATAAAAATAATTCTAACGAGGAAACGTTATGATCCCATTAACGCTACAAGATATCTGTGTTGCGGTGAATGGTGAGCTCAATTGCCAAGCCGTTGCTAACTTAGTTGTTAATAGCATTACTACCGATAGTCGCTCGTTAGAAAGCGATCAATTATTTATTGCTTTAAAAGGGCCTAATTTTGATGGTCATCGCTTTGTCGCTCAAGCACTTGAAAAAGGTTGTCTAGCAGTCATTGTTGATCACTTACAAGAACTTTCAGGGGAAGATGATTTACCACAAATTGTGGTAAAAGATACTCGTATAGCATTAGGTAAATTAGGTGCTTATGTTAAAGCTCAAATTGCTCCTAAAACCGTAGGTATTACTGGCAGTAGTGGTAAAACTACAGTAAAAGAAATGGTTGCGGCCATTTTATCACGTTTAGGTAAAGTACTTGCCACACAAGGTAATTTTAATAACGATATTGGCGTACCACTAACCTTGTTGCGTTTAGAGCAAGATCATGATTTTGCGGTGGTAGAAATGGGGGCTAATCATATTGGTGAAATTGCTTATACCACACACTTAGTTAAACCAGATGTTGCGGTAATTAATAATATTGCAGCGGCGCATTTAGAAGGTTTTGGAGACTTGTGTGGTGTGGCGCGTGCTAAAGGTGAAATTTTTGAAAGTTTAGCTGATGATGGCATTGCATTGTATAACCAAGATAGTCGCTATGCCAATAAATGGCAATGGCGCTTAACTGATAAAAACGTTCGTCGTTTTTCTTGTGCGGCTCCTAAAAATGACACCACGCACAAAGCCGATTGTTATAGTTCAGATGTGGTGCTTGATGATAACGGTTGCGCGAGTTTTAAATTAAATACTTATAAAGGCTCTAGTTACGTTGAGCTTACTGTACCAGGTAAGCATAATGTGTGTAATGCCGTTGCGGCCGCGGCAATAGCCTTAGAATGTGGTGCTAGTTTAGATGATATTCGTTTAGGTTTAGCCTTAATGACACCCGTAACAGGTCGTTTAAACTTAACCGCATTAAGCGATCGATGTCGTATTATAGATGATACTTATAATGCCAATGTTGAATCGGTCAAAGCAGCAATAGATTTATTAGCAAGTTACCCCGCACGACAAATTTTAATTTTAGGTGATATGGGCGAATTAGGTGCAGATGCACGCCGTTATCATCAAGAAGTGGGTGAATACGCAGCACAGCAACAATTAACCGATGTATTAACATTAGGCGTACTAAGTCAAAGTAGTAGTGATGCTTTTATCACGACAAGACAAAAACAAACAACAACCGACAAAGCAAATGCTGCTAGTGAACAGTACAATGGACGTCATTTTAGCTCTAGAGAGCAGTTACTTACCTATTTACACACTATTTTTGTTAATGAACAACAACCCCTTGCTATTTTAGTCAAAGGCTCTCGTAGCGCACACATGGAATATGTGGTTGCAGATATTAAAACAGCTTATCCATTAACACATCACTCTGACACTCAAGGACAACAATCATGTTAATGTGGCTAGCCGATTATTTAACGCAATATTTTTCATGGTTAAATGTTTTTTCATACCTCACTTTTAGAGCTATTGTGAGTACGCTAACCGCATTGGGGCTTTCATTATATTTTGGCCCTAAATTAATTGCTTATTTGCAAATGATGCAAATTGGTCAAACCGTACGTGATGATGGCCCAGAAAGTCATCTAATTAAATCAGGCACGCCAACTATGGGCGGCATTCTTATTTTAGCTTCAATTGTGATCAGTGTTTTACTTTGGGCTGATTTATCAAATGTTTACGTTTGGATCGTGCTCTTTGTTATTGTTAGTTTTGGCATTATTGGCTTTGTCGATGATTATCGTAAAGTGATCCGAAAAGATGCTAATGGGTTAATCGCTCGTTGGAAATATTTTTGGCAAACAGTTGCTGGTTTAGCAACCGCAATATTTATTTATCAATACGCACAAACACCAGCTGAAACGGCTTTATTAATTCCTTTTGTTAAAGATTATATGCCGCAATTAGGACTGTTTTTTATCGTTATTGCTTACTTTGTTATTGTTGGTACTAGCAATGCGGTGAATTTAACCGATGGTTTAGATGGTTTGGCGATAGTGCCTACCATTATGGTGGCTGGGGCTTTTGCTTTATTTGCCTATGTTACGGGTAATGTTAACTTTTCAAACTATTTACATATTCCTCATATTGCCATGACTAGTGAATTAGTGGTGGTATGCACCGCAATGGTGGGAGCAGGTTTAGGTTTTTTATGGTTTAACACTTATCCTGCACAAGTCTTTATGGGCGATGTTGGCTCGTTAGCGTTAGGTGCCGCTTTAGGTGTTATTGCGGTATTGGTACGACAAGAATTAGTACTATTTATTATGGGAGGTGTTTTTGTAATGGAAACACTCTCGGTTATTTTGCAAGTGGGCTCTTATAAATTACGTGGTGAACGTATTTTTAGAATGGCGCCTATTCACCATCATTATGAATTAAAAGGCTGGCCAGAGCCACGAGTGATAGTACGTTTTTGGATCATTTCGTTAATGTTGGTACTGATTGGTTTAGCCACACTGAAACTCAGGTAGCACTTCAATAAAAAGGCAGAGAAACTAAAGATAATGACAGTTATAACGCAATTAAAAAATAAGAATGTTCTCGTATTAGGCTTAGGGCTTACGGGACTTTCTTGTGTGCGTTATTTAGCTAAACAGGGATTAAAATTTTCGGTAAATGATAGCCGAGAAGCCGCCGTTAATAAACAAAGTTTCGCTGCCGATTTTCCACAAGTTGAACTGACTTTAGGCAATTGGGATCATGAAAAAATTAGTGCTGCCGAGGTTATTATTGCTAGTCCTGGTATTGATTTAGCCAGTAAAGATATTGCTCCTTATATAAGTGATAATTGCCAAGTTTGGGGTGATATAGAGCTATTTTTTCAGGTATTAAATGCTAACCATATACAATTACCAACGTTGGCGGTAACAGGCTCTAATGGTAAATCTACCGTTGTAACATTATTAGCTCATATGGGTGAACAACTTGGTATTAATGTCTGTTTAGCTGGAAATATTGGTACACCAATTATCGACTTGCTTATTAATAATGAGCATTTATCTTGCGATGTGCTTATTTTAGAGCTTTCTAGTTTTCAGTTAGAAACCTTAACCAGTATGCGAGCAGAGGGTGCCACTGTACTTAATATAAGTGATGATCATTTAGATCGTCATAAAACCTTACAAAATTATCAAAAAATTAAACAAAACATTTACCAACAAGCACAAACCTTAGTAGTTAACCGTGATGATGTACTAACCAAGCCACTTAATGTTACGAATAAACAACAAGTGGTTAGCTTTGGTAGTGACAGACCCATAAAAGATCAATTTGGTTTGGGGCTTGAGCAAGACAAATTACACTTAATGTTTGCGGAACAAGCGCTTATCGCTGTCGATAAATTATCTATTTCAGGTATTCATAATGCGTTAAATTGTTTAGCCGCGTTAGCGCTAGGGCAAACTGTTGGTTGGTCGTTAGCGGCAATGGTGAAAACACTGCCAACGTTTAAAGGATTGCCACACCGTTGCCAAGTGATAGCTAGTGATAATATTACGTGGATCAATGATTCTAAAGCCACTAATGTGGGCTCAACACTTGCTGCGTTAGAAGGTTTAGCCAAAACCAAACAAGCCAATCAACAGCTTATTTTAATTGCTGGTGGTGAAGGTAAAGGGGCAGATTTTTCACCATTAACGCAAGTTGTTAATAAAGACGTTAGTTTGCTTATCACACTAGGAAAAGATGCCGACAAACTCATGTCTCTAACAGCTAATGCGATTAAAGTTGATAGTTTAATCGCCGCCGTGGAGTTAGCCGCACAACAGGCGAAGCAAGATGATATTGTTTTATTATCACCAGCTTGTGCCAGTTTAGATATGTTTAAAAATTTTGCTGAACGAGGTGATGTTTTTACACGTGCGGTACAAAACTTAGCTAAAAATGTGGGAGGACAGCTTAATGACTAGTAATAAAGCTATCGTTAGTACCAACATTAATGCTAAGGCAACAGCTGATAGCAATGAGCAAGGTAACGTTGCAGGTCATGTTAGCCAGTTTGAATTTCCTAAATTATCACAATGGTTTAGTCAATTTAGTACTCCAACAGAGCAAAATGTAACAACAGGGCAGGCAACTTTTGATCGCACTTATTTAATGTTAGCTGTGGCAATGTACACCATAGGCTTGATTATTGTGGCGAGTGCGTCAATGCCGATGGCTGAACGTGTTTATCACGACCCGTTTCATTTTGTGACCCGTCATTTTATTTATATCGTTTTGAGTGTCCTAATTTCGGCAATTGCTTTACAAATTCCGATGAGCTGGTGGCAAAAATCAAGCAGTACCTTGTTGATGATCGGTTTAGCAATGTTGGTGTCTGTATTGGTTATTGGTCATACCGTTAATGGCGCTAAGCGTTGGATCTCGTTAGGGCCTATTACGATTCAAGCGGCAGAGCCTGCTAAATTATTCTTTTTCTGTTATTTATCGGCTTATTTAGTGCGCCGCAAAGAAGAAGTGCAAGAAAACTTTAAAGGTTTTTTAAAACCTTTAGTGGTGTTTTTTATTCTCGCTTTATTAATTTTAAAGCAACCTGATTTAGGCACCATTATTGTCATGTTTGTTACCACATTAGGCTTGTTGTTTTTAGCGGGTGCTAAATTGTGGCAATTTATCAGTATTACCTTAGTGGGTGTGGCAGCGTTGTCGTTGCTAGTTGTGTTTGAACCGTATCGTTGGCGACGCATAACGGGTTTTTTAGATCCGTGGCAAGACCCGTTTGGTACGGGTTATCAATTAACACAGTCATTAATGGCCTATGGTCGCGGTGAAGTGTTAGGTCAAGGCTTAGGCAATAGTATTCAAAAGCTAGATTATTTAACACAAGCGCATAGCGATTTTGTTATGGCCGTTTTAGCCGAAGAATTTGGTTTTGTCGGTATTTCAGTGATTATTTTATTAAGCGCGACTTTAGTCTTTAAAGCCATGCTGTTAGGTCGTCGCGCATTATTAAAAGAAAAATATTTTGAAGGTTTTTTTGCTTACGCTATTGGCATTTGGATGTGCTTTCAAGCCTCGGTTAATATTGGCGCTAGCGCAGGTATAGTGCCTACTAAGGGACTGACTATGCCATTAATTAGTTATGGCGGCAGTTCGATGATAGTGATGAGTTTAGCCTTAGTGATTTTAATTCGTATTGATCACGAATTAAGAATACAAAGCATTCAAGCAACAAGTCTTACACCATCTAAAGGAGGGCGAAAATGAGTAAAAATAATACTCAAAAAAATGAGCAAGCCCCCACTTTATTAGTGATGGCGGGCGGTACTGGCGGGCATATATTCCCCGGTATTGCTGTAGCAGAGAAATTACAGCAACAAGGCTGGAATATACATTGGTTAGGTACAGCTAAACGAATGGAAGCACAATTAGTACCGCAACATGGTTTTGCTATTTCGTTTATTAATATTGCGGGTCTACGTAACAAAGACTGGAAAACATGGTTGAAAACACCGTTTAAGTTAATGCAGTCAGTACTGCAATCAATCCGTGTTATTCGTCAAGTACAACCTGATGTAGTTTTAGGCATGGGTGGTTATGCGAGTGCGCCAGGTGGTTTTGCTGCGTGGTTATTAAGAAAACCGTTAGTGCTGCACGAGCAAAATGCAGTGGCAGGATTAAGTAATCGCTTTTTAGCCCGTATTGCTACGCGTGTGTTAAGTGCTTTTCCGGGTGCCTTTAACGCGTCGATTAAACATAAAGTAATAGGTAATCCACTGCGTAGTGATATTATTGAAAGTGAAAGTAGTGTTTCACAAAATCCAGCAAGCAGTAAAAAAGTGTTAGTTGTTGGCGGTAGCTTAGGTGCGCAAATATTAAATGAAACCGTGCCAAAAGCGATGAACCAAATTAAGGTGCAAAATATTAATGTGTGGCATCAAACGGGCGCAGGTAATAAACAGCAAGTTTTACAAAGTTATCAAGATTATGGTTTAGCCACTGAAAACATTAAAGTAACTGAATTTATTGACAATATGGCTGAAGCTTATCAATGGGCTGATGTGGTCATTTGTCGTGCTGGCGCATTAACTGTGTCTGAACTGGCTATGGTGGCTAAGCCAGCCATTTTTATTCCTTTACCGCACGCGGTTGACGATCATCAAACTAAAAATGCAATGTATTTGGTTTCTCGTGAGGCAGCAAAATTAATTCCTCAAAAAGATTTTAGCGGCACTAGCTTAGCGCAAATGTTAAATAGTTTATTTATCTCTGATACGGTACTGCAAAAAATGTCGAAAGCCGCGCACGATGCTGCACACAGTGATGCCACGATGCAAGTTGTTAACACTATAAAAGCTTTAGCGCCTAAAGGGAGTCATTAATGAATATTAAAACTAACTCAATTAATCCTGCTATGCGTCGTATCAAACGTATTCATTTTGTTGGTATTGGTGGCGCGGGTATGGGTGGTATTGCTGAAGTTTTATTAAATGAAGGCTACCAAATATCAGGCTCAGATATTAGTAAAAATCCCGTAGTTACGCGTTTAACGGCATTGGGGGCTGAAATCACTATTGGTCATCACAGTGATAATATTCAAGGGGCGAGTGTTATTGTGGTCTCAACCGCTATCAATGCAGAAAACCCTGAATTAGTAGCCGCAAAAAAATTGCGTATTCCCGTGGTACGTCGTGCTGAAATGTTAGCAGAACTCATGCGCTTTCGTCATGGTATTGCTATTGCGGGTACCCATGGTAAAACCACGACAACAAGCCTAATTGCCAGTATTTTTGGTCAAGCACAATTAGATCCTACTTTTGTTATTGGCGGGCTATTAAATAGTGCTGGCACTAATGCGCGCTTAGGAACTAGTCGTTATTTAATTGCCGAAGCAGATGAAAGTGATGCTTCTTTTTTGCATTTACAACCAATGGCCGCAGTGATCACTAATATTGATGAAGATCACATGGACACTTATGGCGGAGATTTTAATAAATTAAAAGACACTTACATTGAGTTTTTACATAATTTACCCTTTTATGGCGTTGCCGTTGTTTGTATTGATAATGCGGTGGTTAAGGAATTATTACCACGTATTGGCCGCGCAGTGATCACCTATGGTTTTAGCGAACAAGCAGACGTTAGAGCCTGTAATTATCGTCAAACGGGTAACATTTCACATTTTACCGTGCAGCGAGCAGGCAAAAACGATTTAAATTTAAGTTTGAATTTACCGGGTGAACATAATGTTTTAAATGCATTAGCCGCAATTGCTATTGCTGAAGATGAGGGCATCGACGAGCAAGCAATTATCAAGGCGTTAAGTGAGTTTGCAGGTATTGGTCGTCGTTTTGAACATTTAGCTGATTTATCAACCGATAAAGGCGATATGGTACTCATTGATGATTACGGACATCATCCTAGTGAAGTTAAAGCCACCATTGCTGCTATGCGCAAAGGTTGGCCTGATAAACGTTTAGTGATGGTGTTTCAACCGCATCGTTATTCACGTACTCGTGATTTATTTGATGATTTTGTCGAAGTGCTCTCTGCTGTTGATACTTTATTTTTATTAGATGTTTATGCTGCTGGCGAAGAAGAAATAAATAATGCCAATTCAAAAAGTTTAGCGCGTAGTATTCGTCAACGCGGTCAAGTTGAACCTATTTATGTTGGCGATAAAAGCTTATTGGCTGAATTAATGGCGGCTCAATTACAAGATGACGATATGGTTATTACGCAAGGCGCGGGCACCATTGGCGCGATCGCGCGAGATTTAATGAGTGATCCTTTGCTTAATGCTAAACCTGCCGAAAGCCAAGCTAGTAAGGAGGCTAAATAATATGGATAAAGCAGCAACTAAAATAGCCGTAATATATGGTGGTGATTCAGCTGAGCGTGAAATTTCATTAAAATCAGGTCAAGCCATTGCCAATGGTTTAACCAAAGCTGGCTTTAATACGGTATTGTTTGATACGCAAGTTACCCCGTTACAGCAATTAAAAGCGCAAAATATTGACTTAGTGTTTATTGCTTTGCACGGTCGCGGTGGTGAAGATGGTTGTATTCAAGGAGCATTGGAATATTTAAATATTCCTTATACTGGGTCTGGCGTGCTTGGCTCTGCTTTATCTATGGATAAGATCCGCTCAAAACAAATATTTCAAGCACTTGAGTTACCAACCGCCTCTTTTTGTATTGTAAATCGGGCAAATTATCATAGTGAAGAGGCCGAAAAAATTCTTGCCCAATTACAGGGTAAAGTCATGGTGAAACCTGCAAATGAAGGTTCTAGCATTGGTATGGCAAAAGCTGAAACGGCGCAAAGCTTAGATCAAGCACTGCAAGCTGCATTTATTTACGATGATGCCATTTTGGTTGAAGCATGGATCGAAGGGCCAGAATACACCGTTGCTATTTTAGGTGAGCAAGCGTTACCTGTTATTCACATGGAAACACCACATGATTTTTATGATTATCAAGCAAAATATCAGTCAACTAGCACGCAATACCATTGTCCTTGCCACTTATCAGTAACAGAACAAGCATACGTACAACAACTTGCTTTACAAGCATTTAAAGCTACGGGGGCTAGTGTTTGGGGGCGAGTTGATTTAATGCGTGATATGAGTGTTGAAGGTATTGAAAACCAATGGCGTTTATTAGAAGTTAATACCGTGCCTGGAATGACTGAAACCTCGTTAGTACCCAAAGCAGCAAAAGTACAGGGTTTAAATTTTTCGGCTTTAGTGACAAAAATTGTTGAATTAAGCATTGTTGCGCATAACGCGAAACAGCTTAATTTACAGGATAAGGAATAGTTATCCTATGACTGCTGAATTAACTAAAGTGAAAACGTCAACACTAACCGAGCAAAACAGTGATGAAAACACTGAAATTAAAATGCATTGGAGTTTTTGGTTAGGGGTGAGTTTTTTTGTTGCAGTCATTATTACGGTATTAATGAGTACTTGGTATTTAAGCCAAAAAATGGTGGTTGATGAACATTTACCGATCAGCGTATTAACGATTACGGGTGATATTAAATATACTCAGCGCGATGATGTTGTTAACTCATTGGAAGAAATTAATTTAGCAAATTTTTTTCAAGTTGATGTGAATAAGGTGCAGCAGCAACTGGCTAAATTACCTTGGGTTTATTCGGTATCAGTAAGAAAACAATGGCCAGATGAATTAAAAATATATTTAGTTGATCAAACGCCTATAGCGATATGGAATGGTGATTTTTTAATTAATCAATATGGTGATGTTTTTCAGGCTGATATTGAGCAATTAACACAAGCAATACCGCATTTTTTTGGCCCTGAAGGTAGCGAAAATATTGCGTTGAAAAATTTTAATAACTTTAATAAGTTGTTAAAATATAATGGATTATCTATTGAAGAGTTAGTGTTGTCAGAACGATTTTCATGGCAGTTAACACTCAATGATGGAGTATTATTAAATTTAGGGCGTGAAGAGCGCTTTGAACGTATTGCACGCTTCATTGATTTATATCCACAAATAAAGAAAAATAGAAAAGAAAATCAACAAGTTGATTATGTAGATTTACGATATGATACAGGTGTGGCAGTGGGCTGGAAGCCACTAACAAAACCAAAATATGGGCTTTCTTACAGCAATATAAAAAAGATGAGTTAAACATAAATGTCTAAAGTTAATGAAAGAAATTTAGTGGTTGGATTAGATATTGGCACCGCAAAAATTACGGTGGCGGTAGGTGAAATCACTCCTGACAACAAACTCAGTATTGTTGGTGTGGGTAATCAGCCTGCGCGAGGTATGGATAAAGGCGGTGTTAACGACTTGAATTTAGTCATTCAGTCTATTCAACGTGCGGTTAATGAAGCTGAATTAATGGCCGATTGCCGTATTGGTTCTGTTTATTTAGGCATTTCGGGTAAACATATTCGTTGTCAAAATGAAAACGGTATGGTGCCCATTAATGATCAAGAAGTTATTCAAGAAGACGTTGACAATGTAATACACACCGCGCGCTCTGTACCTATCTCCGCTGAACGTCGTATGCTGCACGTATTACCGCAAGAATATAGTATTGACTGTCAAGACGGTATCAAAAGCCCTATTGGTATGTCAGGTGTGCGTATGGAAGCAAAAGTACACATTATTACCTGTGCTAATGATATGGCAAAAAATATCGTTAAATGTGTCGAGCGTTGTAACTTAAATGCTGACCAACTCATTTTTTCAGCACTAGCTTCAAGCTATGCGGTATTAACTGATGACGAAAAAGAATTGGGCATTTGTGTGGTGGATATGGGCGCAGGTACCATGGATATTTCTATTTTTACCAATGGTGCCTTACGTCATACCGCCGTTATTCCTGTGGCTGGCAATCAAGTTACCAGCGATATTGCGAAAATATTTAGAACACCACTAAGTCATGCCGAAGAAATTAAAGTGCAATATGCCTGTGCTTTAAAACAGTTAGTGAGCATGGAAGAAAGCATTGAAGTGCCTAGTGTTGGTGGTCGTCCTGCACGCTCTATGTCTCGTCATACTTTAGCTGAAGTGGTTGAGCCACGTTATCAAGAATTATTTGAATTAATTCATGAAGAATTAAAAGAATGCGGTTTAGAAGATCAAATAGCCGCAGGTTACGTATTAACGGGTGGTACCGCGAAAATGGAAGGTGTAGTTGAATTTGCAGAAGAAATTTTTCAAATGCCAGTACGAATAGGGCAACCAACCGAAATTCAAGGATTAAAAGAATATGTTAATGATCCAATGTACTCAACAGTCATTGGCTTATTACATTATGGCTTGCAAGCAAAAGAGCAAGTTAGTACAGAAAACAAGCAACCTGAAGGTTTTAATGCGTTATTAACGCGTGTGGGTGCTTGGTTTAAGGGTGAATTTTGAGCAATTAAACTGTTTTATTGATTTTACGTTAGGTTTATATCGAAAGTGTCAGGTAAACTTGTTAAGATCTGCTGCTTTTAAAAAAAATTTAATGCCAATCAAACAGTAATCGCTTAGAAAATAAGTAAGAAAAATGTAAGTAGATTTTTTGGTGGAACAAAAAGACGGAGAAAATAATATGTTTGAATTGATGGAAGATCATAGCGAAGAAGCTGTAATCAAAGTAATAGGTGTTGGTGGTGGTGGCGGTAATGCCGTAGAACACATGGTTAGTCAAACCATTGAAGGTGTTGAATTTATTACCGCAAATACTGATTCACAAGCACTGCGTAATTCATCGGCAACGGTAACGTTGCAAATGGGTGCTGATGTTACTAAAGGTTTAGGTGCTGGTGCGAACCCTGAAATAGGTCGTCGTAGCGCTGAAGAAGATAGAGAAACAATCAGACAAACGCTGCAAGGCGCTGATATGATTTTTATTGCCGCTGGTATGGGTGGTGGTACAGGTACTGGTGCAGCGCCTGTTGTTGCTGAAATTGCCAAAGAAATGGGCATATTAACCGTTGCCGTAGTAACTAAGCCTTTCCCATTTGAAGGTAAAAAACGCATGAACTATGCGGATCAAGGTATTGAGTTTTTAGCGAAACACGTAGACTCGTTAATTACTATTCCTAATGAAAAATTATTAAAAGTATTAGGACCAGGTACAACACTTTTAGATGCTTTTAAAGCGGCTAATAATGTATTGCTTGGTGCGGTACAAGGTATTGCAGAATTAATTACACGCCCTGGTTTAATCAATGTCGATTTTGCCGATGTGCGCACCGTTATGTCAGAAATGGGTACCGCAATGATGGGCTCAGGTATGGCGTCTGGTGAAGACAGAGCTGAAGAAGCAGCCGAAGCGGCAATTTCAAGTCCATTACTTGAAGATGTCGACTTAGCTGGCGCGCGTGGTATTTTAGTGAATATTACCGCAGGCATGGATATTAGCATTGACGAGTTTGAAACAGTTGGTAATGCGGTGAAAGCCTTTGCTAGCGAAAATGCTACGGTAGTTGTTGGTGCGGTAATTGATCCTGAAATGACTGAAGATTTACGCGTAACGGTTGTTGCTACAGGTATTGGCGCAGAACGTAAACCAGATATTACCTTAGTTAATCCACCCGTACAGGTAGAGCAACAAGCGGTAGGTCAAGAGTTTGTCGCAACGCCACAACCAGAGCTCAATGCTAATCCTGTAACTATGCCAGATAGCAATGCTCAGGCGATGCCAGCTAAGGCGAGTGAAGCATTGTCTGAAAATTATTTAGATATTCCGGCATTTTTACGTAAGCAAGCAGACTAAATAGCGGTCACTAACTAAATGTTTATTAGTTAGCACATAAAAATCGTTAATTAAAATATAGATACTTATCGATATTTTGATTTTATTAGGTTTTTTTGATATATTATGCCGCCGCTAAATTAGTACTAGGTTAATTAATTACTTTAGTTAGCTAATTACGTACTAAAATAGACTTGAGCATAGCGTGATATAGGTTAAAAATGATTAAACAACGTACCATAAAAGAAAGTGTTTCAGCTACAGGTGTTGGCTTACACAAAGGTGAAAAAGTGCAGATCACTCTCCGTCCTGCACCCGCCAATACAGGCATTATTTTTCGCCGTGTAGACTTAGATCCTGTTGTTGATATCGCCGCCAGACCAGAAGCGGTTGGTGAAACTACTTTATGTACTTGCTTGGTTAATCAACAAGGTGTTCAAATTTCCACCGTTGAACACCTGTTGTCTGCTATTGCTGGCTTAGGTATTGATAATTTAATTATTGATGTTGACTCACCTGAAATTCCTATTATGGATGGTAGTGCTTTACCCTTTGTTTATTTATTACAATCGGTTGGAATAGAAACGACTAATGTCGCTAAACGCTTTTTACGTATAACTAAAAATATTCGTGTTGAAGAGGGTGATAAATGGGCAGAATTAAAACCTTATGAAGGTTTTAAAGTTAACTTTGCCATTGATTTTGATCACCCTGTTATTGCCAATACCACACAAAGCATGAGCATGGATCTTTCGAGCTGTTCTTTTATTAAAGAGATCAGTCGCGCTCGTACTTTTGGTTTTATGAAAGATATTGAATATTTACGTGCCCATAATCTTGCCTTAGGCGGTAGCCTTGAAAATGCTATTGTGCTTGATCAATACCGTATGCTTAACAAAGACTCGTTGCGTTATGATGACGAATTTGTCAAACATAAAGTATTAGACGCTATTGGTGATTTATACATGGGCGGTGTTAGTATTTTAGGTGAGCTTAACGCCTTTAAATCAGGACACGCACTCAATAATATTTTATTACGAGAAGTGTTTAAACGTACTGATGCATGGGAATGGGTTACTTATCAAGATGAAGCGCAAGCACCGATTAAATATCTTGAAACTAATCTTGCAACAATGTAATTTTACTCTTTTATCTATCATTTTTGTTTGTGCTCTATTTCGCTAACTTTGCTAAACTGCGTAACTTTTCTTTTAAGCTGTCTGGTGCTGATTCTGCAACCTCTTCAATATGCGCCGCCGCAGATTTACTAATGGTATGATATCTATGTTGCTGTGATTGCTCAGGGATGATTTTTTTTGCCCCATAAGGGTTTACTTTAATTTCTATTTTAGTAAATTCACCTTGAGATAGTTCATTTAAGGCTTTTGCTATTGTCATTCGTTCAAACTGGAAACGTTGACTCCATACCGATGATTTTACTTCAATAATTACCGCACCCTGATTAAAGTTAGCAATTTGATACGCATCAACTGGAATATCAGGGCATATTTGTCGTACAATAGCTGCCAATTTAGTCAAAAAGTCAGTTTTTGCTGCAATTTTAGCCAAAGTGCCGCTGCAAGATTGCAATAATGATGATCTATCTATAGGCTGTTTCGTTTTTCTAGACATAAGTTTAAGAGAGCCTTTCTTAATTGAATAAAATAAGACATAAATGAGCAAATAAGTATTCTATGAGTTTAACACTACTATATCGCGGAAAGAATGTTAGATTTTCAATGCGCTTGAAAAAAGCCCATTGGTTATCTGCATTAGTGCTATTTGCGCTATTTTCAGGATTAATCGTGTATTTATTGGTTTCTATTAATGCAATACCGTATAACAAAGTGCAAAACCCTGCCAATAGCTCAAAAAATAATTTAACCAATAGCTATAGTCAAACAAACTTAGGGGTTGAACAATCGTTAGTATTACCCTCTTTAATTACGGCGGATGATAAGCAAAAAACCATTGCCCTCAGTTTAAAATTGGCTGAATTACAAAGCCAAGTATTACGCTTAAATGCTTTAGGTGAGCGCTTAGCATTAGAGTCTAATATTCCCCAAAAAGAATTTGATTTTTCAACGTTACCACCCAGTGGTGGCCCTTTAGTGACGGGCTCTAATATTGTGAGTAAATCCTTCACAGAGTTATTTAACGAAGTTATTACCTTACAACAACAATTATTACATCAAGAAAAACAATTAAAAATACTTGAATCTTTAACCTTAGGGCACCATATAACGAATAATAGTTATTTGTCTGGACGACCTATAAAACGCGGTTGGTTATCTTCATATTTTGGCATTCGTAAAGATCCCTTTAATGGTAGAGCAGCTATGCATAAAGGGATTGACTTTGCAGGCAAAGAAGATGCTGATATTATTGCCACCGCATCGGGTGTTGTTAGTTGGGCAAGTGAACGTTATGGTTATGGAAATTTAATTGAAATTAATCATGGTAATGGCCTTAAAACACGTTACGGGCATAATAAAGAAATATTAGTTTCAGTAGGTGATGTGGTTGAAAAAGGTCAAGTCATTGCTCATATGGGCAGTACAGGGCGCTCAACAGGGCCTCACGTACATTACGAAATTTTAAAAAAGAATAGACAAATTAACCCTTTGAAATATGTCTATCGTAAAGCAAAAAAATAAATCAAAGGTTCTGTATTTACTTGGTATGAAATATAGGGAAAAACAAGTTCTGATAACGAAGTGCATAGTCGTTATTGATTTTATTAAATGGGAATTTTCCTCTAGAGTTGGTTTTTAAAGATGTTTGGAAATATATTAACAAAGTTATTTGGTAGTCGAAACGATAGACTACTTAAGCAATACCGCAAAGAAGTCGAAAAAATTAATGCGTTAGAACCGGCGATAGAAGCCTTAACGGATGAAGAATTAAAAGCAAAAACTGATGAATTTAAAGAGCGCATTAGTCAAGGTGAAAGCTTAGATGATTTATTAATTGAAGCGTTTGCCGTTGTACGAGAAGCCAGTAAACGTGTTTTTGGTATGCGTCATTTTGATGTGCAAATGATCGGCGGCATGGTTTTACATCAAGGTAAAATTGCTGAAATGCGTACCGGTGAAGGTAAAACATTAACCGCAACATTACCGTCATATTTAAATGGTTTGTCGGGTAAAGGTGTACACGTTATTACCGTTAACGATTACCTTGCTACGCGTGATGCCAACTGGGCTCGACCATTATTTGAATTTTTAGGTATGACCGTTGGTTGTAATATTGCCAATATGCTCCCTAATGAAAAACAAGACGCCTATAATTCAGACATTACCTACGGTACAAATAACGAATTTGGCTTTGATTATTTACGTGACAACATGGCCTTTTCAATTGAAGAGCGTTCACAACGAGAACTAAATTTTGCGGTTATTGATGAAGTGGATTCTATTTTAATTGATGAAGCACGTACGCCATTAATTATCTCTGGACAAGCGGAAGATAGCTCTGCACTTTATCGTGAAATTGATACGGTTGTACCCATTTTAGAGCATCAAGAAGAAGAAGATAAAGAAGGCATAGAAAGTACAGGTGACTTCACCATTGATGAAAAATCTAAACAAATATATTTAACTGAACGCGGTCAAATTCGTATAGAAGAGATAATGCAAGATAAAGGCTTGCTGCAAGAAGGTGAGTCACTATTTTCTGCAGCAAATATTTCTTTACTACATCATGTTATGGCGGCATTGCGTGCCCATAAATTATTTCAAAAAGATGTTGATTATATTGTTAAAGACGATGAAATAGTTATTGTTGACGAACATACTGGCCGTACAATGGAAGGTCGCCGTTGGTCTGAAGGTTTACATCAAGCCGTTGAAGCAAAAGAAGGTGTCGATATTCAAAATGAAAATCAAACACTTGCTTCTATTACCTTTCAAAACTATTTCAGACTATACAATAAATTATCAGGTATGACAGGTACAGCTGATACTGAAGCATTTGAATTTAATCATATTTATGGATTAGAAACGGTTGTTCTACCAACCAATCAACCAATGATCCGTAAAGATAAGCCTGATTTGATTTATCTAACAGCCGAAGAAAAGTTTGAAGCTATTTTAGCCGACATTCAACAGTGCGTTAAATCTGGGCAACCTGTTTTAGTTGGTACTATTAGTATTGAAACCTCTGAATTTTTATCAGACTTTTTACGCAAAGAAAAAATTAAACATAAAGTGCTTAATGCGAAATTTCATCAACAAGAAGCTGAAATTGTTGCCGATGCGGGTAAAGAATGTGCTGTAACCATAGCCACTAATATGGCGGGTCGTGGTACTGATATTGTTTTAGGTGGTAACTTAAGTGCGATGTTGGATAAATTAAAAGATCCAGCTGACGAACAAATTGAAAAAATTAAACAACAGTGGCAAGAACAACACGATAAAGTGATTTCCTTAGGTGGTTTACATATTGTTGCCACAGAACGTCATGAATCTCGTCGTATTGATAATCAATTACGTGGTCGTTCTGGTCGTCAAGGTGATCCAGGTTCAACACGTTTTTATCTTTCTATGGAAGATGGCTTAATGCGTATTTTTGCCTCTGAGCGTATTTCAAATATGATGCGTAAATTAGGTATGGAACACGGTGAAGCGATTGAGCATCCTTGGGTAACACGAAGTATTGAAAATGCACAGCGTAAAGTTGAAGGACGTAACTTTGACGTGCGTAAACAATTACTTGAATTTGATGATGTTGCTAATGATCAACGTAAAGTTATTTACGAACAACGTAACGAATTATTAGAAGAAAGTGATATTAGTGAAACGATTACTGCGATTCGCACTGATGTTGTTGAAAATACTATTAGCGCACATATTCCACCGCAATCGCTCATTGAAATGTGGGATGTATCAGGCTTAGAAGAACAATTAAAAGGTGAATTAGGTGTTGATTTACCAATAGCTAAATGGCTAGAAGAAGATGATGAGTTACATGAAGAAACATTACGTGAACGCATTTTAAAAGCTGTTGAAGATTCATATGCCGCCAAAGAAGAAGCGGTTGGTGCTGATGTGTTACGTCAATTTGAAAAAGCGGTAATGCTACAATGTTTAGATTCTTTGTGGAAAGAACATTTAGCCGCGATGGATCATTTACGTCAAGGCATACATTTACGAGGTTATGCACAGAAAAATCCGAAGCAAGAATATAAACGTGAATCGTTTGAAATGTTCTCTGAAATGTTAGAAAACCTTAAAACTGATGTGGTTGGTATTTTGTGTAAAGTACAAATTCAAGCCGAATCTGATGTTGAAGCGGTAGAAGAGCAAACACGTAAGGCTGATGAAGCGCCAAAAGAGTTTACTCATGAAAGCAGTGGTCAAGAACAAGCTAACCAAATGCCACGTGTTGGTCGTAATGAACCTTGCCCTTGTGGTTCAGGTAAAAAATACAAACAATGTCATGGTAAATTGAATTAAAATAGTTAAATATTAAAAAAGGTGAGCAAATGCTCACCTTTTTCTTATCAGTTATTTATAAAAATTTTAGGAAAAAGCAATGACTAAAATTGTTCATGTTGCCGTCGGCGTTATATACCGCGAACAACAATTTTTTATCACCCAGCGTAAAGCGGATGCCCATCAAGGCGGTAAGTGGGAATTTCCTGGTGGCAAGGTTGAAGCTGATGAAACCGTGGCACAAGCACTGGCACGTGAGCTTAAAGAAGAAATTAATATTGACGTGTTAGCTTGCCAACCACTCACGGTTATAAAGCATGATTATGGTGATAAAAAAGTGTCGCTTGACGTTTTTATCGTTGATAACTTTAGTGGTGAACCGAGCGCACAAGAAGGGCAATTACAACAATGGTGTTCGCTAACGGATTTAAGTAAGTTAGACTTTCCCGAAGCTAATAAAGAAATTATTGAATTACTTAATAATCACTACAATTAAATATATTAACTCAGACTCGAATTAGTGTTCAGAACAAATTAGTTTTCATGATTTATGGTAGAAAAATTTAAGCTCAAAGTCGCCGTTGATACTTTTCGAGGCTGTAATCCTAACGGTGTAAATACCCTTTTAGATATGGGGAGCTATATGATCTAAATTTACGAGTGTAAATCATCAAAAATAACGATCACTTTGATACGGGAGCAGACATTTTAATTTTTCAATAAGTTGGCTTTGCATGATAGCAAAATTCAAGCTCATCAGTAATGGATAGTGATACTTCTAAATACCCTAAAAACTCAGGCCACTCAGACAATGAAAGTGGATTAACAAGGGCTCTTGAAGCTAACGTTGCCAATATTGTGTCATGAGTTATCCAAACATGAGAGCCTAATTCCGTTTGCATCAGTAAGGTTTTGATTCTAGTACACAAAGCCTTTACTCCTAACTCTAAATCGACAAAGCCTAGCCACCTTTCACTACCCGTTAGTAAATATTGGTTAACGACGCTATGTCCCTTTTCTTGCCAATGTAGCCAAGCAAGTGCGCCATCTTCAATAATAAAACCTGGATCACCTAATTCTGTTGTATTTTCAATATCTGAGTTTTTTATGCCAACTTCAGCTGCTATCAGCTCCGCTGTCTGACGGCAGCGACCAATAGGACTTGTTCTAATGCTTATTACTGGTTGTGTTATATGTTGCCCGAACAATCGACTCTCTAACTTGCCTTGCTTTGTTAGCATTATATCATTACCAACTTCTGAAGGTGGTATTATTGGGCGCTCAGCATGTCTTACAATGAATAACTTTTTCACTAATGAATATCCTTTTTAGAAAAACATAAGACTGTTACAAGCTCTTGTTCACTAATTGTTCGCTTTAAGATAAACCCAGCATTGTGGGCTAATTGTTGATAATGTTGTTGGGTTCTTTCTTGCCCTCCAGTGACGGTTAAAAGGTGTAAGTCACATAATGAACCACCAAAGTGAGTATCAGAAAGTAACATTTCAAAAACATACAATTCCCCTTTTGGCTCTAATACATTGCCTGCAAGAGATAGAATTTCATTAACATTTTCATCATTCCAGTCATGTAGTACACGTGCCAGAATGATTTTGTTTGCTCGTACAGGCCATGGTTTGAATAAATTAAATTCAATTGTCTCTTTCACATCACTTTTATAAATTACCTCAGGTAAGTCACCGAGTACAATTCGCGTATCTGGATAGTATGTTTCAAGCATTTGGGTTAAAGCACCACTGCCTCCAGCCGCATCAAAAACTATATCTTGATTTTTAATATCTAAAAGAGGAATTAAATTGGAATAGTCTTTTATTGCATAACTTCTTAGCATTTTATGGTGGTTTTGAGTCTTTACAGGATCGCTTGCTACTACTTGAAAAATATCTTTTTGTGCAACGTCCCCTTTCATTATATTGGCAAGTTGATGCCAACGCTGTAGTAATTCTCCTTGGTACTCTAGAGATGCAGAAGCCAAAGACATATCATGGGTTTCTATCAGAAATGAACCTTTAGGTGTGACTAACCAAGTTTCATTCTTAAAATTCACTAACTGTAATTCAGCTAAGGCTTTTAGTAATCTTATTAATCGCTCGGGCAATGTTTGTGTGTTTACTGCAAGTTCATTTAAGTTTGCTGGTAAATGATCAAAAATACTTAGCTCTACGGCTGCTGCTATGGTAAATGTTCGCCAATAACCAACTAAGTCAGATGAAAGAGACGCAAAGTGATCGACCTGAGCAGAGCGTAATGTACGCAGCACATTCCCACTTTCATCAATAACCAGCAAACCGCCATCAAAAGTTTCGACGCGTGAACAGCCATTATAGAAAGGCTCCACACTTGCATATCTTTGATAGTAAATACTATTTCCATACTTATCTATGTGGTGCCACCCTTCATTATCTTTGGCACGAGCAAATCCCTTATGAAATACATCTAAATCGACAAACCATTTATCATGTAAGAAAAGACCACTTGAATTGATATGTGAGCTATAACCATTTTTCCTTTGAACTACAGCAATTCCTTCACGAAAGTCACCGCAATAACCCCACTTAGTCGCATAAAGAGGTAATCCATGTTTATCAATATGGAAGTAATAACCATCATGGTCGCATACTACAGCGACATTACTTTGATAATTACCCACAAAAGAATAGCGCTGAGTATAAGCGGGACAACCATCTATACTAATATGAAAATAGTCTTGTGCAATTTTTACAGCGGCTAAGCCGCAATAAAAGCCAAAGGTTCGCTCATATCGATTTGTGTATTGAGCTTCACCTTCAGTGTTTATATGCCATGCTTGTCCTTGAAGCATAACAGGCGCTAGTTGCAACTCATCATCGATGGAATGGAAGGCTAATACCTCATCAAACCTCGATTCATACGCAGCTGTACTGTTATCAAAAACATGATGGCTGCCATCATTAGATACTTGAAGTTTATCAATTATACTCATGATGGACGTCTCATAGTGCACTGCTTACATAATGGGTGCGACTGATAACTACTCATTAACTCTTGATATTGCAAACTAGAAGCTAACGTTTCTAATGACCCTTCAGCAAGATTGCCAAAAGAACCTAAAGTTTTACGTTGTTGATCAGGTGCACAGCACACATTAAATCTACCTGACGGATCAACCCAAATCTCTTCTCCTAAAAACGGACAATCTCCATTAGGAGCTATATCATCAAGGTGCTCTAATTGTAGTGGGAAAAAATTATCTAAGCGAAATGGTCGTTTAGCTGTTTCATTATGTTTTACTACTCGTTCTTGGCAATACTTTGCAACAAGGTTCCAGCGTTCAGCAAAGACAATATCATTGCGTAGATTTTCTTTTGCTAACTCTGGGAAATGTGCCCATAACTGGTGCCCTTTAATGCGGTCAAACCCCAGTTCAATTGCTAATTCCAGTAATTCAGGTATTTCATCTAAATTACTTCGCATAAAAGTTAACTGCATTGTCATTGAGCAATAATTTATATTACTCCACTCATCTCGAACTGAAATAAATCGTCGCGCATTTTCGATATGTTGAGACAAGTCAGCACCAAGCATAATCCTCTTTTGTGTTTTTTCAGATGATCCATTCCATGATATTTTTACATCGCTACCAATTGGAACAATCCTAGTAGCCCAATATTCAACATTTTTATGCTTATCAGGGCTAGGAAAAGTTCCGTTAGTGGTTAGATTTAACGACAAACCTAACTCATGACATAGATCTAAAAACACATCAAAGTGTGGATATAATAAAGGCTCCCCCATAGTTGAGGGGATCACTTCAGTGATCCCCATAGCCGCAGCTTCACGAATCACTTTTTCAAGTAACCTACGATCCATATTTGGTCGTAATCGTCCATTATTCCTTCTTTCTCTTTTACTTTCAGAATAGGGGGAATGATCCTCACACATTATGCATTTTAAATTACAAGTGTCAGGATTTGTATCTAGTGTTATGCGCCAAAAGTCCTTTTTTTTCAAGATAATACCCTTTTATAACAGTTCTCTAAATCTACAATATGTTGGTCAATATCAGGGATATTTCCATCTTCACTAAATGCATAACCTCGTTCACCTAATTGTTTAGCTAAACTTGGATCATCCAACAAAATTTGCATTTTATTAGCTAATTCACCTACGTTACGGTGTTCGTAAGTAAGACCATTCAATCCATCTATAACATATTCCCCCATGCCTCCTGCTTTAGCAGTGATAACCGGAACTCTAGCTTGTTGTGCTTCGTGAATGACTAACGGTGAATTTTCAACCCACACAGAGGGGGTAACAATAACGTCAGTTTTACTTAATACATCCACCGCTATTTGTTGATTTTTATATTCAGGCATCCACTGAACATTTTTTTGTTTATCTGCTGATAAAGTTTCAACAATTGCACGTAAAGCTCTAGAATCTTGGCCTTTGTCTCGGCCCCAAATGCGGAGTAGTGCGTCGCCTTTAAGTCGTCCAAATGCTTCAATCAACTGATGAATACCTTTGGCTGGTATATGCGTTCCAATGTAACCAAAAGTAAAAGGCTCTCCTTCAGTACGTTTTCGCCCTGCCATTCGAGAGCGATCAAACCCATAATCAAGATAGATACTTTTATCTTTTGATAACCCAAAATCACGCTCATAACGTTCTTTTAAATACTTTGCAGGTGAAATAAACAAATCAACATCATCAACAACTTTACGTATATGTGTCATTCGTCGTTCAACCCAACCTTGCCAATAAGCAATGTCATGCTCTTTTTCTTCTTCTTCTTCTTCTGCTCCAGAGTGATAGCGGGCATAGCATTGAGTCGCACATTTTCTATTTTCTTGCCCATCACATGCAGCCCATAAATTATTATCAGCTGAGTGCATTTGCATAAATTGCCCTCGAGGACACATAAGCCAATAATCATGTAATGTATATACAATAGGAATATTTCGCTTTTTAGCTTCAAATACTAGAGAAGTAGATAGATGATTTAAATGACCAATATGTACAATATCTGGTTGCAATTCATCCAATAGTTCGGCGAAACGCTGATCAATAATTGCTAATCGATAGCGATCTTTATGTCGTGGATTATTTACTAAATGAAGTTTTATCTGGGGAACATCAGCATCATGACTCAAGCGCACGGCACCATCAGGCTGAAAAGAGTCTTCTTCACGCGTAAACACATGAACTTCATGTCCCTGTTTTGCCAGCCCATGACATATGGTTTGAGAATACACTTCGGAACCTGCGTTATATAACATAGGGTATCCGTGGATCACTTTTACAATTTTCATGCGCAAACTCCGGTTGTTAAATGGGCTTTAAAGTCTTCGATTAGCATAGCAATGCCTTCTTTTGGGAGGATAATAGCTTGCCAATCTAATAGCGTTTTTGCTCTTGTAGGATCACCAATAAATTTACAAACATCGTAACTACGTGATGCAGCTTCGTTAATTAGAGATATGCTATTAGCTGAAGTTACAGCAAAATTAGCAGCTTGTTTCAAGGTGGTTCCTTCGCCTGGTAACAAATGAATAGCGGGTAAATTACGTTCACCTGCACATAACAATTCAATTACACGGGTGATGCCATTAACAGTGTCACTTACGTGAGTAAAATCAAATAAATGTTCAAACCCATCAACCCTTAGTGGGTTACCTAGAACCGCATTACGACAAAACGCTGGTAACACTCGGTCTTCATGATCGTTGACGCAACCATAAACATTGGCTAAGCGAACTACAGCAGTATTAACTCCTGCTGCTCTAGCTTCAAATGCTGCTTGCTCCATGTATAGTTTTGCTCTTCCATATATATTAAGGGGATTTTTTTCCATATCCTCATTAACAGGAAGTTGCTTGGACTCACCATAAACTTCACGACTGCTAGATACTAATACCCAAGGTTTTACTGAACTTTTAGCAGCAAGCTGTAATAATTTTTCGCTTGCAAGTGCATTAGTATTCCAGCATTTTTCAGGTTCTTTTTGCCCCCAAATTACACGGGAAACAGCTGCCAAATGAACTACACCATCACAACCATTTATAGCCTGCTCAAGTCGATGGGAATTGAGTATATCTCCGGAGTTATCAGCTAAATCAAAGCCGACTACTTGATAGCCTATCAAAGCTAACTTTGGTACTAAATGACAACCAACTAATCCTAGATGGCCTGTCACTAAAATTTTTTTCATCTAATTTGTTTTCCTTAAACTGGTTTTCTTTAAATCTTATTTTTATTAGTTTTATACACACGTCTTCTAAATGCATCGCTCGTAATTTGTTTGGGCTTTGTACAATGAATTTTTGAAGCTTACCTTTGTTCTTAACTAGGATTTTGGATGGTATAGTTGAATAAACAACCTTAAAGTCAGGGGAATGATTTCATTTGTTTTAATTTTCGAATATCCATATCACTCAATTTTAATCTTTCTCATCCATATAATAAAGTTTAATATATTATCTTGTTTTTTCAAACTATTACACAAATTATTTGATCTTATATATTGTTAGTTCAACATAAAGTATTAATTGATGTACTTGTAATTTTGATCATAATAATTAATGTATTACCTCGGTTCAAAGGGGCAGCTTTAGCGATTTGTTATCGTAAAGTACAACCATAAGCTAGTGTCAACTTTTGGCTAACAGTTGACCTAAATAACAAACAATAGTTAACGCCACTAGAGCTACTTTGAAGTAAGAACTATTTAACTATGTGACTGACCACAATGGTGGCTTAGATGCCTTTCAAAATAAATACTAGTAAGTACCCTGCAAGTATTCTTCAGCGCCCTTAGCGCAAATAATCAGATTATAACCGCAGACAATAGTGTGATTGTGCACATTAGAAATAACTAATACGGGCGACTAAATACCTTTTACTCAGGCTCAACAAAAAACTTGTTGTGTAGTAAAAATTCATCTTCTAATGCGTCTAGCATTTCTTCAGTAACTTGTGTCGCCCCTTGAATAGGTTGTGATATTTTATGCTCTTCGGCAGCCCATTCTCCTAAATCAATTAATTGGCAGCGTTTAGAGCAAAAAGGGCGATAACTGTTTTCAGGCAGCCATTGCACTTGTTTTTGGCAATTTGGGCAAGCGACGCTTAAAGTCATTGGGGTTTCCTTAGTTTTTAGCGATAAATTTTGCAATTAATAACGGCTCTATTATAAAAAAATCATCAATATTTAGCTATAAAAATTATCTTTTCAAGTGAATTACTTGTATATACAAGTGAATTGTGAGAAATTGTATATACAAGTTGTTAAAGCTCACTTTAACCCAAATAGCACAAGATAAAATAAGATGAAGCCAGCAAAATTTATCATTATTAAGCAATATATTTGTCAGCAAATTGAATCAGGACAATGGTCGCAACATAGTAAAGTGCCCTCTGAAAATGAACTGGCGATGCAATTTAATGTGAGTCGTATGACAGCTCGTCGCGCTTTACAAGAATTAACCGAGCAAGGTACTTTAGTGCGTTCACAAGGCGCGGGCACTTTTGTTGCTAGCTTTAAATCGCAATCGTCGGTACTTGAAATCAAAAATATTGCAGATGAAGTGCAAAGTCGCAACCACCAACACAGTGCTAAACAACTTAGTGTTAAAACGGTTAAAGCAAATGAAGAAGTCGCTATTCAACTTAATGTCACTGAAAATACCGAGGTTTATTATTCTGAAGTCTTGCATTTTGAAACACTACAATCTGGCGAGCAATTTCCCATTCAATTAGAGCAACGTTATGTTAACCCTAATTTAGTGCCTAATTATCTTATTCAAAATTTTTCCAAAATAACCGCCCATGAATATTTATCGAGTGAAGCACCATTAACAGAAGCAACCCATGAAATTGAAGCGATAAATGC
>WGGB01000158.1 GCA_015491935.1 Alteromonadaceae bacterium | reverse complement strand
TTTTAATTGTTAGTCAAATCTCTATTGCCTGTTTATTAGCTTTTGCTTGTATCAACTTAATGTTAAATGCAGTTATTAGCATCACCAAACCATTAGGTTTCGATAAAGATAACTTAAGCTATTTATCTGTAGCTATTAGCAAAACTAACAATGAGGAAAAATTTAATTTTGAAAAAGAATTCGCGTTCATTAATCAAATAAAAACAACACTATCTGCATTGCCCGAAGTGGATAACATTTCAACGGCTGAATCACCTCTTAGTAGCTTTATGTTATTAGCAGCAATAGATGTTAGCAGCAATAAAAAATACATTGCTGACACATCTTTTGGCGATGAAAATTACTTTAAAATTATTGGACAACATTTAATTTCCGGCGATAATTTTCCTATACAAAGCAAGCAAAATCGCGACAAGTTATTAATTGTAAATGAGGCTTTTGCTAAAAAACTAGCATTATCAGGAGAAGTGATAGGTAAAAAATTAGACCTAAGTGGTAAGGGTAACGATGTATTTACCGTCATAGGCATCGTTAACAACATTTTCCAACCCAGTGTAAAAGAAGTCACATTGCAAATGTATGCACCGTCGTCAACGCTCGCCCCTAAATTTTTAATAAAATTCAATAGCAGGCAACATTTAAGCAAAGCACAGTTAATTAAAACATTAGGTAATATCAGTAGTTTATTAACCATATCGCAATACAAATCATTAGATAATGCTTTTAATGAGATCCTTTTACCTGAGCGCATTACCTTAGTCTCAACTATCAGTATAACAATCATTTCACTACTATTGGCTGCACTTGGCCTTTACGGAATTTTAAGCTATTCCACCCAAATGCGCCGTTTTGAAATTGGCACCCGTATGGCGATTGGTGCAAAACATGGTGACGTTATTAAGTTAATTATTAAAGATAACGCTAAAGCTATTTTACTCGGTATTGGCGTGAGTATTTTAGTGTTACTTGCCTTGGCATTAGGTTTTAGTGAACAACTAAGCGATTATTTATCATGGCAGCTTATTCCTTTATTTTTAGTGACGTTAGGCTTGGTTTCACTAATATCATTCACCGCCTGTTATTTGCCCCTGCGTCAATATATTAATAAGCCCGCAGTGTATTCGTTGCGCGGGAGTGAATGATGATAAAGCAGCAATTGTTGATAAATGTTGTGCCTCGCTGCAACAAACTAATTAAAGAATGCCCACCCCGCGGTTATAAAATAACATATTCCTCGTAGGGTGGTGCATGAAGCATGAATGCCCACCAATGGATTAAATAATCTACGAAACATTAGGTAATTAATGATTGCAGTACGTTAACAGCAATGATATAAAAGTTGCCTCGACAATAAACAAATTAATCATAATAAAGGTGTGTTTCAGTAATGGATGACAGTAATTCAAACACGATCGCTTCACGAACTCATCAATTCTCACCCTTTAATAATGCCGCGCATCCTTATAAAAAAATACGAATACTGTTAATTGTTTGTCTTATTGCGACTACGATCGGTTATTGGTTTTATAAGCAGCAACAAGTATCTTTTAGCTCTAGTCAATTTATCTCTCACCCTAAAATTGACGACATTTATTATTTAGATTTTCGCTTATTTAGCGATAAATTAAGACCCAAAGAAAAGTTTCGTCTTGCCAAGGTCGTTGATGTTACGGGCGATGTTGTTACTTTGCTTTACGGTAACTTTTTTTATCTCAATGAAAAATCTATGGCCGATGCTATTCGTTATGGTCATTTGCGCTATAAAAAATATTTTGCCAGTTATCGTAATAATTTTACTGTTCAACAAATAATTACCCGACAAAAAACCCACGCTATTTTTAAGGTTGAACATCCCATTAATAACAAACTGCATGGTAATTTTGTTAAACCACAGCAAAAAAAATTAACCAGTAATACCTTTGTTGCAGGTAAACAAGAAAATATTACAGGTAACTCTTATTTAAAAGCAACAAACATCACTAATCATTTGCAACTTGCCTTTGAAAATTTTAAAAAATCGGCAGAGCTAAATTACCCACAAGGACAAATAAACCTCGCACAAATGTATTTAGATACACGTTTAGAAAAGCAGAACTTTAACCAAGCACTGTATTGGTTAAAACAAGCCGCTTTGCAAAGTAACAAATCCGCAATAGATAAATACACCATTGTTTGCCAACAGGTAGAAAACTGCAAAATTAATGATTTTTACCAAGAATTGATTACCGCTGGCATTAATATTCGCTTCAATAAAGCCAATATGCCTAAGTTCAGTCTTAACTAGTCACTGTTTTTTCTAAAAAAATGAGTATATAATAGCCAAGGTTTTCAAATCAATCACACTCAAAGCTACTAGGTAAATATTATTAAACGCGTTATCAATTTATGTAAAAAAGTTTTATCGAAAAAAACGACTAAACCAGCCAACAAAACTAACTTTCCCATTGTTTATGAACGCTCGCAGCATTCTGTTTCAAGGCAGTTTATCGGCACAAATGCGAAAAAAGTTTTATACCGTTTAAATAAAGCTGGTTTTGAGGCTTTTTTAGTGGGTGGTGGTGTGCGCGATATTATTTTAGGACTTGAGCCCAAAGATTTTGATATTGCTACCAATGCGACCCCTGAAGAAATTAAAGAGTTATTTAGAAATTGTCGTTTAATTGGTCGTCGTTTCCGTCTTGCTCATATTCTTTTTGGTCGTGAAATAATTGAAGTTGCTACCTTTCGTGGTCATCATGACAATGTTGACCCAAGCGAAAACCAAGACAAAAAAACAGCAAAATCAAAACAAAGTGAACATGGTATGTTATTGCGCGATAATATTTATGGCAGCATAAATGAAGATGCTGAACGTCGCGATTTTACCATTAACGCGCTGTATTACAGTTTAAAAGACTTTAAAGTGTATGATTTTGCTGATGGCGTTAATGATGTTAAAAATAAAGTTATCCGTTTAATTGGCGATCCTCAAACGCGTTATCGCGAAGATCCTGTGCGTATGTTACGCGCGGTACGTTTTGCAACAAAGTTAGATATGACGATAAGTGCAGAAACCAAAGCGCCCATTAAAGAATTAGCACCATTACTTGCGAATATTCCGTCAGCCAGAATGTTTGAAGAATTTAATAAACTCTTTATGTCGGGTAAAGCCGTTGCTAATTTTACTATGCTGCGCGAATTTAATTTATTTCAATACTTTTTCCCACGTTTAGATGAAATACTTAATACTGCTAACGATACTATTTGCCAAGATTTTATTTTATTGGCAATGAAAAACACGGATCACCGTGTTAATAACAATCAGCGTGTAACACCTGCCTTTTTGTTAGCTGCTTTATTATGGCATCCCTTACAACAACAGTTGCTACAATTAAAAGCAGAAGCTAACCTAACCCCACAAGATGCCTTTTTTGCTGCTTTACATGATGTGAGTAGCGAGCAGCAACGTAGTATTGCCATACCAAAGCGCCTACAAGCAATGATGAAAGATGTATGGTTATTGCAAGACCGATTAACTCAGCGCGTTGGCAAGCGTGCTTATAAAGCCTTTGAACACCCTAAATTTAGAGCTGGTTATGATTTTTTATTATTACGCAGCGAAATAGAACCCGAACTTTATAGCGAACTTGCTAAGTGGTGGACAGATTTTCAAAAGGTAAGTTACGATACACAACAGCAAATGATTAAAGCCTTGCCAGCAGTTCGTAGTGGCGCTCGTCGTGGCCCAAAAAAACGTAAAACTCCCACCAAAACCGCGAATGTTTGATGGCGATTAATTCTTTAACTACCGCTTATATTGGTGTGGGTAGTAATTTATCAGATCCTATTAAGCAAGTTAATATGGCCATTACCGCATTAAAAACACTTGCTAACAGCCAAGTAACCGCGGTTTCGTCTATTTATGGCAGTAAACCCATGGGACCGCAAGATCAACCCGATTACATCAATGCGGTTGTTGAATTGCAAACCTCTCTTATGCCGCTCGCGTTATTAGATGCGCTACAAGCTATTGAAAATAAAGCAGGGCGAGTACGAAAAGAAAATCGCTGGGGTGCGCGTATTCTCGATTTAGATATATTACTTTTTGGTCAGCAAGTTATTGATAATGAGCGGTTAACGATTCCCCATTACGGCATGAAATTACGTGAATTTGTGTTGTTACCTTTGGCAGAAATAGCCCCAAGATTGTGCTTACCCGATGGCGATAATATTGCGACTTTAGCGCAAAACATTCCCGATAACGATTTAAAAAAGCTAATTTTTTAACAAGCGAAAACAAAAATAGCGAGTGAATTTCACTCGCTATTTTATACCCATCACTATTCAAGTTGTAGAATAAATTTTTTGAAAAACAGTAAATGATTGACTCAGCATTTACTGTTTTTTCATATCGCTCAATAACCGCATCTTGAAGGTGCCCCAATCTAATAGCTCCTACGATATTAATGCGTGTGCGGCTACCTGTGGTTTTTATCGCTTTATCAGAGCCTGTTCTGATCCAACCTGGCGTTATTTTTGTTGCTTGTGTTGGATGAACAGCATCCATAAATAATAACGGCTCGTCGTCACCTAGGGTTTCTTTTAAGACGTTGCAATATTCAATAAAATCAGCTTGCTTAACTTCATCAAATTTATGGGGGACACCTTTAGGCTTTTTATAACTAAAACGGTTTTGGTGTAACCATTTATTGATACCAGATACAGAATATTTAACAGCAAATGTTTTCTTGATATAAGCGATTATTTGATGCTGATGCAAGTAAGTTACATCACATAAATGCACAATTAAACGTTGCGTTTGTTCATCACTTAAATAACTGTTTGAGCCACCACTTTCAGGTTTAAGTTTGTCATTATCGAGATAATC
>WGGB01000157.1 GCA_015491935.1 Alteromonadaceae bacterium | reverse complement strand
GTAGCGCTGCCCGTGAGTTGTTGACCGACAGCGACACCAATGTATTTTTTGCCAAAATCGAAACCAAGCAATGTTTTTGCGTTGTTTGTTGTCATTATGTTGTTTTATCTGCTCTAATTATTTTTTGCTCGGTAATTTAACCGTGGGCATTCGTGCCTCATGCACCACCCTACAATTGAATATAAATGTAGGGTAAGCATTTTTGCCGACCAAGTTAAACTTTAACCTATACAAAGTTAGGCATGACCAATTTGATTTGATAAATTAGCCAAATTAATCCCTAACTTATCCGTCGCCTTTTGCCAACGTTGTTCTACTGGGGTGTTAAATAAAATATCGCCACTGGCGGGGATGGTTAACCATGAGTTTTCAAATATTTCTTGCTCAAGTTGTCCTGGCCCCCAACCAGCATAACCTAAGGTAACAATAAAGTTAGGTGGTGCTTGTTCGGTGCCCAATGCCATTAAAATGTCCTTAGAGGTGGTTATCATCACATCGTCACTTAATGCTAATGAGCTTGTCCAACCGTCTTGAGGATCATGCAACACAAAACCACGATCTTGTGAAACAGGGCCACCACTTAATACTTGTTGGCTTAAAATGTGGCTGGTTTTTTTCTCTTTGTCTAGTTGACTCAGTAATTCAGTTAGTGTGATATTAATAGGAACATTAATAATTAACCCCATTGCCCCTTTATCGTTATGTTCACAAATATAAGTAACTGTTTTTTCAAAAAATGAATCATTTAACGTTGGCATTGCTATCAGTAAACTGTTTTCTAAACTGTCCATACATTTCACCTTATTTTTGTCTGCGTTTCGTTATTTATTCCTATTGATGTTACTTTTCCTGTTTAACGTTGTAATTATTACTGTTTATTTACGGGTTATATTTTCTTCAATAGCATCCATTAATTTACCACTAATATTAATAGGATAAGCGGCTTCAATTTCTCTAATACAGGTTGGACTGGTGACATTAATTTCAGTTACTTTATCGCCAATAACATCTAACCCCACAAAAAATAAGCCACGTTTTTTCAGCTCTGGTGCAATTGTTTCAGCAATTAAACGATCACTAGCTGAAAGTGGTCTTGCTTCACCGCGACCGCCTGCGGCTAAATTACCGCGGGTTTCACCTTGTGCAGGAATACGTGCTAAGCAATAGGGCATTGGCTCACCATTCACAATTAAAATTCGCTTATCACCATCTTTAATGGCTGGCATATACTCTTGTACCATAGCATAAATATTGCCATGCTCGGTTAACGTTTCAATGATCACGCCAACATTGGCATCATCTTCTTTAATACGAAAAATAGAAGAACCACCCATACCATCGAGCGGTTTTATAATGATATCTTTTAACTCTTGATGAAAATCTCTGATTTGTCCAGCATTTCGTGTAACTAATGTGCGTGGTGTTAATTCAGGAAACCATGCAGTAAAGAGTTTTTCATTACAATCGCGCAAACTTTGTGGCTTATTAACAATAAGTGTACCTTCAACTTCGGCACGCTCTAACATATAAGTGGCATAAATATATTCAGTGTCAAAAGGCGGATCTTTGCGCATTAATACTGCGTCTAATTCACTCAGCGCTATATTTTGTGGTTTACCTAATTGATACCAACAATCGCTATCGTCGAATACTTCAACGGTACAGGTGTTAGCGCGACATTGCCCTTGATCAAGATATAAATCTTTCATTTCAATGTAATAAATTTCATAGCCGCGTCGTTGCGCTTCAAGCATCATTGCCATAGATGAATCTTTTTGTACTTTGACTGACGAAATAGGATCCATTACTACGCCAAGTTTAATTGTTTTTGCTGTTGTCATGTTTATTCCACTATCGTTAATTAATATTTCATCTTTCATATTTAATATTATAGCTTGTGTAGCTTGCAGGCATTTTACTTTAATTCTAGGAAAAAGCGCGGAGTTTATAAGTATAAATGAGCACTTTTGACAACGAAGTTAAGGAAAAGGGCAATAAGATACATTGCTATTATTTTAAATCGCCAAAACGACATTGTAACGCAGTGATCGCCGTAAGAGCTGCTGTTTCTGTGCGTAATACTCGCGGCCCTAATAATACATCTTTAAATTCGGCATTACCTGCTTGTGCTATTTCGTCATCACTTAAGCCACCTTCTGGGCCAATTAATAAGCGAACTCGATGTGCTTGTGCTTTTAGATTCATAATGGAATGGCTGGCGCGCGGATGTAAGTTAAGCTTTAAAGCGGCAGTTTCTTGTGCTAACCATTGCGATAAGGTAATAGCTTGTTTTACTTCAGGAACAAAGCAACGACCACTTTGTTCACACGCGCTGATCACTATTTTTTGCCATTGTAGACGTTTTTTTTCTAAACGCTCTCCATTAAGTTTTACACCACAACGCTCAGTAAACAATGGCGTGATTGTATTAACGCCTAATTCAACTGACTTTTGTAAAGTAAAATCCATACGTTCGCCGCGCGAAATACCTTGTCCTAAATGAATATTAAGTGGTGATTCATTGTCTATTTCGTGTTTAACAAGTATTTCAACGTGTGCTTGCTTTTTACTTATATCGGTCAACTTGGCAGTATATTGGCAAGCTTCTTTGCCATTAAATAAAATAATTATATCGTTGACAGATAAGCGTAATACCCGAATAACATGACCAAAGGCCTCTTCGGATAGTGGGATAGTTTCACCTAATATAAAAGATGAATTTTGATATATACGTGGCTTTGACATCACAATAAAAATTAACTGGAATAATATCTTACAAGATAGGGGCGAAGCGGCTAAAAAACAATAGCGGCTAAAGAAAATAGAGTAAATAGATGGGCAATTATTTTTTTATACACCACTCTACAAAATAGGAAAATGGAGTAGGGTGGGCACTTTGCCCACCTTTTGTAGAGGGTTATTTTATAGTTAAGCGATTATATTGCTACAAACCAGCCGCGCTACGTAAATCGTCAGCTTTATCGGTTTTTTCCCAACTAAAGGTAGTAAAGGTTTCACCATCAAGCGTTGTTTCAACAGGTGTACGACCAAAATGACCATAAGCGGCGGTTTGTTGGTACATAGGATGTAGCAAATCAAGCATTTTAGTAATGGCATAAGGGCGTAAATCAAAATGATCACGCACTAAACGTTCTAATTTATCTTGAGATATTTTACCCGTACCAAAGGTTTCTACGTTAATTGACGTTGGCTGTGCAACACCAATAGCATAAGAAATTTGAATTTCACAACGATCAGCAAGACCAGCAGCAACAATGTTTTTCGCCACATAACGT
>WGGB01000156.1 GCA_015491935.1 Alteromonadaceae bacterium | reverse complement strand
TTAATTTTGGTCCAGAGCCAACGGTTGCCTTTGCGATTGTTAGTGCAACAACGGTACTGATTATTGCTTGTCCTTGTGCACTAGGTTTAGCAACCCCGATGTCAGTCATGGTAGGTGTTGGTAAAGCTGCTGAAGCTGGTGTGCTTATTCGCAATGGTGAAGCGCTTCAATCTGCGTCAAAAATTAGTGCGATGATTTTAGATAAAACAGGCACAATTACCGCAGGTAGCCCAACAGTTACCGATATTCATTGCACCAATGAAAAGTTTGATCAAACTAAGTTATTGCAATTTGCCGCGAGTGTAGAAGCGGGTAGTGAGCACCCACTTGCTGAGGCAATTGTCGATTCGGCTAAACAAAAAAAATTATCCCTAATAACAGCGACAGAATTTAACGCCATTTCAGGGCGAGGTGTTAGTGCTAAATTAGATAAAAAAGCAGTGCTATTTGGTAATGAAAAGCTTATGCACGAACAAGGTATTATTTTATCAACTGATGTTATTAATAAAGCACAGCAATATGCTGTTGATGCTAAAACGCCGATGTATTTTGCCATAGATGGTGAATTGGCTGGGCTTATTGTCGTGGCAGATCCTATTAAAGAAGATTCAGTTGCGGCAATAAAGCGTCTACAGCAACAAGGTATTCGTGTGGTTATGTTAACGGGTGATAATCGCGCTACGGCAAAAGCGGTTGCTGAAAAAGTTGGAATATCTGAATTCATGGCAGAAGTCATGCCAGAAGATAAATCAGCCAAGGTGGCTGAATTACAAGCACAAGGTGAAATTGTTGGTATGACAGGTGATGGTATTAATGATGCTCCTGCACTAGCACTCGCTAATGTTGGTTTTGCTATTGGTACTGGCACTGATGTGGCTATTGAAAGTGCAGATATTACCTTAATGCGAGGTTCGTTACATGGTTTAGCTGATGCCATTGCGGTAAGTAAAGCGACGTTACGCAACATTAAACAAAACCTTGTTGGCGCATTCTTTTATAACGCGGCTGGAGTGCCTTTTGCGGCGGGAATTTTATATCCATTTTTTGGTTTGTTATTAAGTCCCGTTATTGCTGGCGCAGCTATGTCGCTTTCGTCATTAACGGTAGTCACAAATGCTAATCGTTTACGTTTTTTTAAACCACAACAACATTAATATTTGTAGGTCGCCGCTTACCGCGACAATAGGTTGCAATGTTTAAATAGATTGCTGTTGTGCCTCGTGACAACCTACATTTTGTAAGAATGTTATTTGTAGGTCGCCGCTTGCCGCGACAAATATAGAGAATTTAAAAGGAGAAATAATATGATGTTCATTAACTTACTTGGATTAGCTTTAATCATTTTTATTGTGTGGTGGTTTTGGTTATACAAACCAGAAAAAACCAAAGTTTTAGATGATGAAATAACCATTACGGTTGAAAATGGCGTTTACCAGCCAGCCAACATTACACTACCAGCCAATAAAGCCGTTAGCTTAAGGTTTATTCGCAAAGATGCTAGCCCATGTGCCAGTACTGTGGTTTTTGATGGTTTAGAAATAAGCCAAGAGTTGCCACTAAATAAAGCACAAGTTGTAAGCTTACCGCCACTTGAGCGTGGCGAATATGCTTTTACTTGTCAGATGCAAATGTACAAAGGCAGCATTAGCGTTCAATAAATTTATTTTTATTGAATACAGCCGTTAAGATTTAACTTTAAGAAGGAATAAAATTATGGCGATTAAAAAAATCACTGCAATTATTGATGAATTACAATTAGATGATGTTGAAAAAAAACTATTGGCGCACGGTGTTTCTGGTTTTACCGTAACACCCGTGCGAGGACGAGGTAAATACAGTAATAATTACAGTCAAGATCAAATGATCACACACGCACATCTTGAAATTTATTCTAATGAAAATTGTGCTAAAAAAATTGCTGAACTTATCATGAAAACCGCTGATGTTGGTGCAACGTGTGAAGGCTTAATTGCTATATCGCCTATTGATGAATTGTTTTGGGTTTATCAGCAAACCGTTGTTACCGAGAAAGATTTTAATTTTTATGACCATGTAAATGAAGCAAAATAAATTTTATTAAAGATGATAAATAATCGAGGAGAAAAATGATGTCTGACTTAGATCATAGAGTAGGTGTACGTGAAGCCAATTTAGTTGTAAGACACCTAAAACTTGAAAAAATAACGGAAGAAAATAAAGCACTCATTTTAACTGAAATTGATCAAACTTTTGGTATTGATAATGTTTCATTTGATGATAAATCTCAAACCTTAAATTTAGCCTATGATGCAACTCATTGTGATTTAGAGGGGCTTGAAGAAATAATTCGTAAACATGGGGCAGATATTAGTCATGATTTATGGACACATTTTAAAGAAAGTTACTATAAGTTTACGGATAAAAATATTAAAGATAATGCCGAGTATCAGCCTACTTGCTGTAATAACCCACCGCCAGCCGTAAAACGAAAGCTTAAATAAGTTTTCTTTTAAAAAGTACACAAAATGCTTGTGATGGAGTTAACTCCAAGTTTTATACTCTGGTTATTGAGAGTAGGTAATTAGAGTATAAAAGTAATAATGGTTAATTTTATAAAATCTAAAATTAACCATTGTGCCAGTGTCAATTTAGTCAATTGCGCTCTTATAGTAAGCGTTCTTCATTAGTTTTTAAAATAATCATAAAAACAATAAAAGGTGTTTACATATAAAAAAACATATATATAATATATGTAATCTAGAATGTTATGTATATAAATTATTATGTCTGCAACTCAAAAAACATCAGCTAACGAAATCAACGAACCAGGTGGTGAACAAATAGCGTCATCGACTAATAAACGTAAAGTGTTATTTGTATGTACCGAAAATTCGGCTCGCTCGCAAATGGCAGAGGCTATATTACGTCATAAAGCAGGTGATATCTTTGACGTTTACAGTGCGGGCACTGAGCCTAGTAGTGTTGACGAAAATACCTTAATCGCCTTACAAAAATTTGGCTTACCTATTGATAACCTTAGTGCTAAAAGCATTGATGATTTTATCGGCCAGTCGTTTGATTATATTATTACCTTATGTGATAAAGCTACACAAGAATGTCGCGTACATCCGTGGTTTGCAGAGCAAATGTTTAAATTGAAAAATAGTCAGTTAATGTCATGGGATTTTACTGATCCAAAAACGAGAGCAGGGCTTGATCCTTTTGCACAAACCCTTAATGAGCTTAATAGCCGTATTGCTATGTTTGTTTTAGTTGAAACTAAAAAACAGCTCAGTAATAGCAATAACCAACAAATAGTCGAAAATAAGAGTATTGAAGTTGATCCTATCGCTTTTTATAAATGTTTAACTGATGAAATTCGTTTAAAGACTTTATTGTTAGTTAAATATTATGGCGAACTTTGCGTGTGTGAATTAATGACCGCCTTGCAAGAACAAAGTCAACCCAAGGTTTCACGCAATTTAGCCTTATTGAGAAAAGCTAAAATATTAACCGATAGAAAACATGGTCAATGGGTGTTTTACCGACTTAATCCTGATTTGCCCGAATGGGCGAGAAGCGTACTAGCGACTACTGCCGAAAATAATATTAGTTATATTCAAAATAATATTGCTCGTATTGCCAATATGGCTGATCGTCCTGATAAAAGTAAGTTTTGTTGTTAGTTTTATTCTGATCATAATTTTAAGTAAGGATTGATGATGGGGATTTTCGAGCGCTATTTATCGTTATGGGTTGGCTTGTGTATTGTTGCTGGCGTTATTCTTGGTAATTATTTTAGTGATATTTTTGCTGTTTTAGCCAAATTAGAATTTGCTCACGTAAATATAGTTATTGCTGTACTTATTTGGGTGATGATTTATCCGATGATGGTGCAAATTGATTTTTCGGCGATTAAAAATGTCGGTAAAAAACCGAAAGGATTAGCACTTACGTTAGTGATTAATTGGCTGATCAAACCTTTTACTATGGCAGCGTTAGGCTGGTTATTTTTTAAAGGTGTGTTTGCTGATTTTGTTGATCCTCAGTCAGCAAGTGAATATATCGCAGGAATGATTTTATTAGGTGTCGCCCCTTGTACGGCTATGGTATTTGTCTGGAGTCAGTTAACTAAAGGTGATGCTAACTATACCTTAGTGCAAGTGTCTGTAAATGACCTTATTATGGTGTTTGCTTTTGCGCCAATTACCGCATTTTTATTGGGGGTTAGCGATATTCAAGTGCCGTGGCAAACCTTGTTATTTTCTGTGTTACTTTATGTGGTATTACCGTTAGTTTTTGGTGTGCTTACCCGTAAAAAGCTTGAGCATAATAAAAAAGATGAACACGCAGTAAATCAGTTTTTAGCTAAAATTAAACCTTGGTCCATTATCGGTTTACTTGGCACTGTGGTTTTATTGTTTGCTTTTCAAGCGCAAACTATTATCAAGCAGCCGCAAACCATAGTGTTAATCGCCATTCCGTTGTTAATACAAACTTATGGTATTTTTATTATTGCTTATGCGGCGGCTAAATGGTTAAAACTAAAGCATAATATTGCTGCGCCTGCGTGCATGATCGCTACTTCTAACTTTTTTGAACTCGCCGTTGCCGTAGCGATCTCTTTGTTTGGTTTACATTCTGGCGCCGCATTAGCCACCGTGGTTGGCGTGCTGGTTGAAGTACCTGTGATGCTCTCGTTAGTCTATTTTGCCAATAAAACTCGCCATTGGTTTAGTGAATAAGGAATAAAACTATGTTTCAAGTATTTACTGATTTAGCTGACTGGCTAGTTTTTAGCGTATTCAATTTATCAGCGCAAACTAAGCTAGGTGATGCGCTACACTTTTTTGTAGAAGATGTTAGTAAAATTTTTGTTTTGTTAGTGGTAATGATCTACGTTATCGCCTTGCTACGCGCCTCATTAAATATTGAAGCGGTACGTGATTATTTAGCAGGTAAGCATCGCGGTATTGGTTATTTGCTTGGTTCAAGTTTTGGTGCCATCACTCCTTTTTGTTCATGCTCGAGTATTCCTGTATTTTTAGGTTTTACCTCGGCAGGGATCCCCGTGGGTATTACCATGGCATTTTTAATCACCTCGCCGTTAATTAATGAAGTGGCTATTTTATTATTAATGAGTTTACTCGGCTGGAAATTCACGCTTATTTATATTTTAGTCGGTATGACCATTGGTATTTTAGGGGGCTTTTTTCTTGATGCGATAAAAGCTGAGCGTTGGTTACAATCTTTTGCTGCACAGGCGCTTAAACAAGGGCAACAACAGCTTAATGATAATCATACCCCAAATGAAAAGCTGCCATCACTACAAAAACTCACCTTAAAAGAACGTCATCAATTTGCTAAAAGTGAAGCAAAAGATATTTTTTTACGGGTATGGAAATGGGTTTTTATTGGTGTCGGTTTAGGTGCCGCCTTACATGGCTTTGTGCCTGCTGGCTGGTTACAACAGCATTTAGGTGCAGGGCAATGGTGGTCGGTGCCTGCCGCCGTATTTTTAGGGATCCCTTTGTATTCTAATGCGACAGGCGTGATCCCTGTGATGGAAAGTTTGCTCACCAATGGCTTACCTATTGGTACAACGTTGGCATTTTGTATGAGCACCGTTGCGGCAAGCTTTCCCGAATTTATTTTATTAAAGCAAGTGATGCAGTGGCGCTTATTGGCGGTATTTTTTGCCATGCTATTAGTTGCTTTTACTTTAGTTGGCTGGGTGTTTAATTTTTTAACCCCTTATTTTTAATATAAGCTTATTAATAGATAAGCAAAAAATTTATAATTTTAAAAGGTGAATAAAATGAAAGAGATCAAAGTATTAGGTACAGGTTGCACTAAATGTAAAAACACAGTAACCGTTATTGAACAAGTTGCTGCGGATAAAAATATAGCAATAAATTTAGAAAAAATTGAAGATCCTGCAAAAATTATGACTTATGCGGTAATGAGTACACCAGCCGTAGTTGTAAACGGCAAAGTTGTTCATAAAGGCAGTGTACCTTCGGCTGATGACGTTGCGACTTGGTTATAAACTATTTTATAAAATAGGAACAATATTATGAATACTGATGATGAAAATGTTTGTAAAAACCTCACCAAAAAAATGACTTTTGCCGTGCAAGCTACGCGTGAAAATTCTCATGGTAGTGTGGTGCAATGTAAAGAGGCGCAATTAGTTGTTGATACCGATTTAAAAGGACGAGTTGACGCGTTTAATCCGGCAGAATTATTAATGGCAGCATTGTCAGCGTGCATGATCAAAGGCATTAATCGCGTGGTTCCTATATTGCAATTTAATTTACAAGGTATTGAGGTTGAATTAACGGGAGTACGTCAAGATGTACCGCCTAAAATGGAATCTATTGAGTATATTATTAAAGTTGATAGCGATGAATCTGATCACCGTTTAGCTTTATTGCATGATAACGTGAAAAAGTACGGTACGGTTTTTAATACCTTAGCACAAGGCACCCAGCTTTCAGGGCAACTTATCAGAAAGTAATTTTAATTCACAAATAGCTCTTAAATAATTGAAAAGTAATTAAGAAATAGTTAGTAAATAATTAACAAATAAATAGTTAGGAAAGGCAATGACAATTAAAGTAGGTATTAACGGTTTTGGTCGTATGGGACGTTTGTCTATGCGCGCTCTTTTTCAGCAAACCGATGTTGAGATAGTACACATTAACGATCCTGCGGGTGATGCGGCAACGCACGCTCATTTGCTTAATTTTGATTCAGTACATGGTCGTTGGCAACATCAAGCCAGCGCAGATAATCAAAATATTATTATCAATGATAAAAAAATAGCTGTTACGCAAAACCAAACAATTGCTGAAACTAATTGGTCAAATTGTGACGTGGTGATTGAAGCCTCGGGCAAAATGAAAACTAAAGAGTTATTGCAAGGTTATTTAGATCAAGGCGTTAAACGTGTTGTGGTCACGGCTCCAGTTAAAGAGGAAGGAGTACTTAACATTGTACTGGGTGTTAATGATCATTTATATGATCCTGCTAAACATTCTATAGTAACCGCAGCCTCTTGTACTACCAACTGTTTAGCACCTGTGGTTAAAGTTATTCATGAAAATATTGGTATTAAACATGGCAGCATGACCACCATTCATGACATAACCAATACACAAACCATTATTGATGCTCCACATAAAGATTTACGTCGCGCACGTTCATGTGGTACTAGCTTAATTCCAACTACTACTGGTTCAGCAACCGCTATTACTCATATTTTTCCCGAATTAAAAGGCAAACTTAATGGTCATGCGGTGCGTATTCCGCTCACTAATGCTTCAATTACCGATTGTGTGTTTGAGCTAAATCGCCCGACTACCGTTGAAGAAGCAAATCAGTTGCTATCTGATGCAGCACAAGGAGAACTAAAAGACATTTTAGGTTATGAAACACGTCCACTGGTTTCTGTTGATTATAAAACTGATCCACGTTCAGCCATTGTTGATGCTTTATCAACTATGGTGATAAACGATACCCAACTTAAATTATACGTTTGGTACGATAATGAATGGGGTTATGCAAATAGAACTGCTGAGTTGGTGCGTAAGATTGCACTGTTAGATCAATAAATGAGATTTATTTAATTTGTCATCCTGAATTTATTTCAGGATCTATTTCTTTAGATCCTGAAGTAAATCATACCGCATTAAAATTATGATGAAATAGGTAATGATGTTTACAAAGCTTTCACCACAAATAAAACAATACCTTGTTATAACAGGTAATTATTGGACATTTACACTCACCGACGGCGCGTTGCGTATGTTGGTAGTGTTGTACTTTAATCAATTAGGTTATAGCCCGTTAAAAATAGCGATGCTGTTTTTATTTTATGAAATTTTTGGGGTGATCACTAACTTAATAGGCGGTTGGTTAGGTGCGCGTTTAGGCTTAAATAAAACCATGAACATTGGCTTGGTAATGCAAGTTGTTGCGTTATTAATGTTAACTGTTCCTAGCGGTTATTTAACTGTTGCTTATGTGATGGCGGCGCAAGCCTTGTCAGGCATAGCCAAAGACTTAAATAAAATGAGTGCGAAAAGCTCAATAAAGTTACTGGTTCCTAAAAACAAGCAACATTTAGACGAAGGAGAACACTCAAGTGAAGGGAAGTTATATCACTGGATAGCTCTATTAACAGGCTCTAAAAATACTCTCAAAGGTATTGGTTTTTTCTTAGGGGGCTTATTACTTACGTTGGTTGGCTTTCAAGGAGCTTTATTATTAATGGCTACGGTGCTTTTTGTGGTGTGGTTAATGAGTTTATGGTTGCTGAAAAAAGATCTTGGTAAAGCGAAAAACAAAGCAAAATTTAGTGAAATATTCTCTAAAAGCCCTGCGATTAATATTTTATCAGCGGCGCGGATGTTTTTATTTGGTTCGCGTGATGTGTGGTTTGTAGTCGCGTTACCTGTGTATTTAGCCGTTACCTTTAACTGGGATGATTGGTGGGTTGGGGCTTTTATGGCAACTTGGGTGATCGGCTATGGCATTATTCAAGCGATTGCCCCTAAAATTACAGGGAAAAGTAAAGCTAACAATGAGGGTGAAAATACAACGCCTGATGGGCGAGCGGCTCTTAAATGGGCTACGATATTAAGCATTACCCCGTTAATTATTATTGCGGGCTTACACTTTAATTTTTATCCGCAGCAACTATTAATTATCGGTTTATTAATTTTTGGGGCGGTGTTTGCCATTAACTCATCATTACACAGTTATTTAATTGTTAGCTATGCTGATAGCGATGGCGTTTCGATGGATGTTGGCTTTTATTATATGGCTAATGCTATGGGGCGTTTAATTGGTACGGTATTGTCAGGTGTTGTTTACCAAGCTTATGGTTTAGAGGCTTGTTTATGGATATCCACATTATTTATTATATTAACAGCGCTTATTTCATTGAAATTGCCTCATAAACTTAAATGATAATAAACTCTTTATAAAGGAAATAAATTTGTTTTTAGCTAAAATATATCGTCCCCATTTGTCACTTGCACCTATAGCATTACCCTTGCTGCTATTGCCTCTTCTATTTGAATATTTTATAAAATGGCAGTTTCCTTTATTTTTTTCAGACAATAGAGAAGACTTGATGTTAGCAAGTCTAGGTTATATTGTCTTGGCTCGCTTTATATTACTCGACTTTATGCTTTATCTTTTTAGTAGCTCAAATATGAAATTACACGTGACTTTAATGAAAATTGTCGGTTTATATTTAGAAATAACCTTAATAACTATTACCTTTTTTGCGCTAATGTTTAATCTATTTAATTTATTTGAACTGTTTGATTATAATGGTCATATTAATCCAGAATTGCTCGCACAAATAAAGCAACATGAATTTATTACCGCATTTTATATTTCAACCGTAACGTTTTCAACGCTAGGCTTAGGCGATTGGTTACCACAAACATTAAATGCGATGATCGCTGTTTCTATAGAAGTTATTCTCGGCATAGTTCAAGCAGGTGTGTTTATGGCTATTATTATTTATGCATTACAGAATAAAGAAATAGTCAAACCAAATAAAAAATAGTTACTGGTTTTAATTTGAGCATTATTAAAAATTTTACAATTTATAAAGGAAGTTAAATATTATCGTGGTTAATGTGGGGTTTAGCAACAGCATTTTTTAATTTGCATTGTCATCAATTGTTGTTAGCCTAACGCTAACGTTAATAATGAGTTTGTTGAATAAAGAAAATTATCAAACTTAATTTGGAGAAAATGATGAAAAATAAACATAATAGCAAAAAATCCGTTAGAGAAAATAGCCGCAATATAACTGAAAATCCTTATATTACTCCCGTTTATGCGGGAAGATGGGATACTCAACCCATAGAAAAAAATGTATTACCACAAGACTCTATGCCGTCTAATGTTGCTTATCAAATAGTGTCTGACGAAATGAATTTAGAAGGTAATCCCGCCTTAAATTTAGCCACATTTGTTACCACATGGATGGAACCTGAAGCAGATGAATTAATAAAGCTGGGGGCGACTAAAAACTTAGTGGATGAAGATGAATACCCACAATTAAAAGCGATTGAAGATCGTATTATTAAAATGGAGGCTAATTTATTTAATGTTCCTGATGATTGTGTACCAACAGGTGTCACCACTATTGGTTCGTCAGAGGCAATTATGTTGGCTTTATTAGCGCATAAATGGACATGGCGTAATAAACAAAAAGCGGCAGGAAAAGATACCAGCCAACCTAATATTATTTTTGGTGCTGATGTGCATACTTGTTGGGAAAAGTTTTCACGTTATTTTGATGTTGAAATGCGCGTTATACCACTACAAAAAAATAACTACACTATTGATATTGATGAAATATTACCATTGGTTGATGAAAATACCATTGCTATGGGGGTTGTGGTTGGTACGACATTTACAGGGCAAGTTGATGATATAAAAGCTATTAATGAACTCTTGCTGCAACATAAAGAAAAAACAGGGCAGAATATTCCTATTCATGTTGATGCAGCCAGTGGCGGTTTTGTTTTGCCTTTTTTTAAACCTGAATTTGAATGGGATTTTAGATTAGAGCAAGTGCGAACTATTAATGTATCTAACCATAAATATGGATTGGTTTATGCAGGAATGGGCTCGGTAATTTTTAAAGATGAATCTGACCTACCACCAGAGTTACCTTTTGAAATTAATTATTTAGGTGGTTCAATGTATAATTACAGTTTAAATTTTTCTAAAGGGAGTTCTAATCTATTAGCCCAATATTATATGTTTTTGCGTTTAGGTAAAGCGGGCTACCAAGACATCATTAAAGCGGTAATGACTAATGCACAATATTTAGAAAAAGAATTAGCCGCTTCGGGTTTTTTTGAAATTTTAACTGATAGTAATTATTTACCTGTAGTAGTCGTTAAACTGATTGATGATAGTGCTTTTGATGTTTATCAAATCTCAGATGAACTAAGAAAATATGGCTGGATAGTACCAGCTTACAGTTTACCGCCAAATGCTGAAGAAACGGTGGTATTAAGAATGGTTGTTAAGGAAAACTTTAGCCGTGATTTAGCTGATAAATTACTCAGTGAGGTGTTTACTGTGATTGAGCAATTAAAAAATAATCAAACCTCTAAAAGAGAAAACAAAAAAGCAGTTGGGCAGATTGAACAAACAGGACAAGTTAAACAAAAAATAATACATGGTACGTGTTAGTTAGCATTTAGTTTATAGCGACAATATTTTTTTATAGGAGTATCGTTATGACTATTAAAACCCCAGAATTTGATCGTTATTTACAATCTTTTGACTATCAAGAGCGTAAAGACATGAAAATTCACCTTGAAGAATGTCTTGAAATGTACGCAAAAGGTGAAATACAGCTTATTGATATTCGTTTTCAAGAAGAGTTTGATGCGTGGAATATAGGTTTTGGCGATCATATTCCTTTGCATAAAATACCCGATAGGTTAGATGAAATAGATTCGTCTAAAACGATAGTGACTATGTGCCCACATTACGACAGAGCCGAAATTGCAAGGTTGTATTTAAAATTAAATGGCTACAATGCCCGCTATTTAACTTGTGGTATGTTAGGAATTGTTGATTTTTTGCGTGGTGATAAAGCCCGTGATTATATGTTAAAGCTAACTAAAGAGAAAAATAATGGATACTATTATTAAAAAAATTAACCCATGTCAAATGTCTTATCTTCGTATCAGCGTTGATGATTTTATCAAACAGTATAATGACGGTGAGTGTGAATTAATTGATATTCGTCTTCCTTTTGAAGTTGCTCGTTGGCAACTTAATTTTGGTATTATTATGCCAACGAGTGAATTACCTGAGCGGTTAGATGAGTTGCCTAAAGATAAATTGCTTGTGATTGCTTGTCCACTATCAGAGCGTGCTAACATGGTTAGTTTTTATCTTAAAACGCAAGGCTTTAATGCAAAATACCTAATGGGCGGTATGATTGATCTTATGGATAGACTAAAAGGTGGAAAAGCTAAAGATCTTAAGATTAATATCTAATGGATTTACTGCATTATGGGTTGTACTTTGGCTTAACATTAATTTTTTCAACCCTTTTTGCAATGGGCGGTGTTGGCTCTGCTATTGCACTCGTACCTCTGTTTACCATGTTAGGATTACCCATTAATGTCGCTAAAGCGACGGGATTATTTGTTAATTCTATTTCTACCATTACCTCATCAATAATGAATTTTTTTCGGGGTACGCTAGAGATAAAATTTGCCTTGCCCTTAGTTTTTTCTGTGCTTATAGCTACGCCTATTGGCGCATGGTTAAGTCAGTATGTTCCTGTTATTTATGTAAAATGGGCCTTAGTTAGCTTTGTTATTATTAGTGCGTTGTTGCTGTTATTCTCAAAGCGAGTGGCTAAATTTACCATTACTAGCGATTGGATACTGTATATTGTTGGTGTGTCAGTTGGTTTGTTATCGGGCATGATTGGCGTTGGTGGTGGCTCTTTTATTATGCCTTTGCTGATCCTTTTTGGCTTTAATGCTAAAAGAGCTGCTGTTGCCGTAAGTTTTGTTATTCCTTTTTCGACAACAGGCGGCTTTTTAACCTACTTATCATTTGTTGATATAGATTGGATATTATTAGCTGATGTTGGTGTTGCGGCACTGATCGGTGGCTATATTGGCGAACGCGTCATGCATTTTAAATTAAGTGCTAATCAAATAAAAAAATTGATAGCAATTATATTACTACTTTTAGGCGGAAAGTTATTACATCAACTATTAACCTTCTAAAACTATTTTAATGCAGCAGAAACTTTGTCTTTAAATTGACTATGACAGCCCAAACAGCCGTTAATTAACGCTTGATGTGCTTGAGTGACGGCTTTCATGTTTTTTGATTGCGCGGCTTTAAGTAAGCTAACCGCAGTGCTATGAACTACGTCATCTTTGGCTTTAAATTTTCCCATATCACTTCCCAATGCTTTTACCATTTTCATGCGAACGGCTAAATCAGGCTTTGGGTGCTTTAGAATTTTTTTTGCTGACTTTTCTATCAGAGCAAAATCAGTTAATACAATGCCTTTGGTGACGTTCTGAGTATCAACTAATAGCCCTTGCATAACCTTTTTAAATGTTATTTGTTGCTTTTCAACAGCAGTCACTTGTGAACTAAAAAGTCCGATGGATAAGCTAACTAATATTACTTTTTTCAATGGGGTCATGGTTTTCTCCGTTTAAGTCTGTGTGATGTGTTGTTATTGTTGATTTTGCACAACCGAACATAAATTGTTGGTAGATATGTTCAGCCCAAAAGTCATCTTGTATTTCCTCATCGGTTATTTGCCAAGCATCTTTGCGAATACTTTTGTTGATAAAAGGCGTAATGATCATATTAATCAGAGAGAAAGCGACATATTTCGCTTTTTTATCATCTAATATTCCTGTTTCTTTTTTAATTAATTGGGGTAAAAATACTGCCATTTTTTTAGGGAAACGTTCAATGAATATATCACTTAATTCAGAATCTTTTGCTGAAAATTCGGCATGAATTAAACGTGCAAAACTGCCGTTACTGCTTAATATTTTTAATATACTCACAATAAAAGTTTTAATGGGATTTTTAGTATGACTTATCTCTTTCATACTTAAAAAATGCTTTTTAGACATACGATCAATAAGTGCAATAAACAAGCCTTCTTTATTGCTGAAGTAATAACTCACCATGGCAGAATTAACACCCGATAGTGTTGCTAGTTCACGAAGGGTAATGTCAGCATAAGATTTTTCAGACAATAATTCAAATGCCGCATCCAGCAATTTATTTTTTTGTTCGACTTGTTTTTCAGGGTTAATTGGTCGCCCTCTAGACAGATTTTTATTAGATAGATTAGTATTAGACACTGGTAATTTCCTTTGTTGCTACAGAAATAACTTTTTTATTATCTATTTTTAAAATTCTATCACAAAGCGGCAGCATAGCTTCATCATGAGTCACCATTATTACGGCAACATTTTGATCTATTGCAATTTTTTTGAGCATTTTAACTACATCAATTGATCGCGTTAAATCTAAAGCGGCGGTAGGCTCATCGGCTAAAATTATTTCAGGGTTGTTGGCTAAAGCTCTGGCAATAGCAACTCGTTGATTTTGGCCTCCAGAAAGTGAAGATGGCATTGAATGTGCCTTGTCGGCAATATCAAAATAGGTTAACAATTCCATTGCTTTAGTATTGGCTTCTAACTTAGATTTACCATTGGTTTGTGGTAGTAAAGTGACATTTTCTAATACGGTAAGAAAGGGGATAAGATAATGTGCTTGAAAAATAAAGCCAATTTTTTCACGTCTAATCTTTCTAGTTTCACGAGTTAGCCATTTATTATCATAAACTTTTTCATCACCTAAATAAATTTGGCCACTCGTGGGCTCTTGCACACAGCCAATCATCATTAATAAGGTTGTTTTACCTGCTCCACTAGGAGCAATTAACGCAACCAATTCACCTTTTTCAACACTAAATGAAGCGCCGTCTATTACGTTAATTGAATTTTCGCCTTGACCAAAGGTTTTAACTAAATTTTCAACTTTAATACTTTGTGTACTCATAATTAACCACCTATTGCCGTTGAAGGATCTGCGCTAATAACTTTTTTCACCCCAATAAAGGAGGCTAAAATTGATGCAATTAAAATAACGAAAAATAAGGATAGGGCATCAGGCGCTTCAAGCACTACACGCTTAGGGAATTTGCTATATATAAGGTGTGAAAATATATTGCCAAAAACAAAAGCAAGTAAACCCAAGAGTAGCGTTTCTTGAACAATCATTTTAATAATCATGCTATTAGGGATCCCTATTAGTTTCATAATAGCAATTTCTTTTATTTTTTCTAAGGTCATTGTATAAATAATTAACGCAATAATAATGGTAGATACCACCACTAAAATAGCCGTAAACAACCCTATTTGCTTTGATGCAGTTTCAACAACATTTTTCACTAAAATAGTATGTTGTTGTTGGTAAGTAAAAACACTTTTATATTGTGTTTCATTAATATGTTGCGCCACTAATTCTGCCGAATAACCTGCTTTTACCGTTGCAATAATGGCATTAGCAATATGTGATTCAATATTTTTAATACCTCTGTAACGATCATTTCGAATACGATTATTGCTGTAAGAAAACTGTAATTCTTGCGCATCTTTTAAACTAATAAAAATTAAGGGATCACCACTTGATGAAACGGTACCTTTTGTTACTCCTACTACGTTATATATGTTGCGTCCGAGCGGGATTTTATCTTTTAATTTAAACCCGGTTTTTGCACTAACTACTATTTCATAATGACTTTTATTAATGTTACGACCAGCGATTATGCGAGTTAAATTTAGTGGATTAATATCTCCAAATGGATTAAAACCGACTGCAACTACTCTTACAGGTTTTGTTTTTTTAGGTAATTGAATATTTTGAAAAGTTATGGCTGCGCTTTTATCAATCCCTGGTACCGCTTTTAATGAATCTTTTAAATCTTCAGGTATTCTAGATGCTTCAGCAAAAGGCCCTATAGTACCTTCTTGAACAATCCATAAGTCAGCGTTAATGTCTGTTAGTAACGACTCAGCATCAACGATCATGCCACGATAAACTCCAATCATAATAAGTACTATACCTAATAACATTCCAACGCCCATAGCGGTAACAATGAACTTACCAAAGGTATGTGATATATCTTTTTGTGCAAGATTAATCATTAGTAAATACTCATATTTTCAGTCAGTGTTTTTTTCTGTGCTTCGGGTAATATCATCACTGCTTTTTTAGTTAAACCGCTTACCGCTGTTTCGTTCTCACCGCGAGCAATAATATTTACTAGTTGAAAATGTGCTTTATTATTTTGATTAACCCAAACACCGGGTTTATTTTTTTGATAAACGATATATTGATTAGATACTTTGATGGCATGATTTAATGTTTTGGTGGTGATGTTAACAGTTGCTTGTTCATTGATATAAAAAGGGATAGGTAATTTTTTAAATGAAACATTAATTTCTTTTTCTTGGGTTATTGCATCCGCTTTAGCAACAATTCTAGCTACAGTACCTTTAAATGTTTTGTTGGGCTGAGATCTAAGAGAAATAGTTGCACTTTGACCAACTTTTATGTCACCGCTTATTCTTTCATCGATGTAAGCATTTATCCAAACGGTTTTAGGATCAACCATAGTAAATATGGATTGTGAAGGGGTAATTGTTTGAGCAATATCAGCATTTTTTGCTATCACATAGCCATTAATAGGGGCATAAATATTATAATGTGACAATTTCACCTCTAAGGCCTTTGTCGCTTCATTTGCACGAATAATTTCGATATTAGCAGAGATTATACGGGCTTTGGTTTCTTCAATTTGAGCATTAATAACGCGTAAATCGGTTTCTGCTTTATCATATTCAAATTGTGAAATTAATGCTTGTTGCTTTAAGCGTTGATTGCGCTTGAAAGTTAGTAAAGCTAACTCTCCTTGTGCGATAGTGCTGATTAATGACTTTTTAATAACATCAAGTTCAGCATTCGCTTTTTGTATTGAAAGTTTGGCTTCGTCTAACAGTATTGGCAAATCAATAGGATCTATTTTTGCTAACAAGTCTCCTTGTTTTATCCATTGTCCTTCATCTGTATATGTTTTGACTATTTTTCCGCCTGAAGATGAACTTACATTGTACCTGATTTTAGCGTCAAGATGCCCAACGCCAAATACTTTAACGCCAAGTTGACCGATAGTTGGAGACGTTTGTTTAAAAGTAATTTTTTGAGTGTAAACCTTAGTATAAAAAACAACTAAAATAGCACCAATAACAGCGATTGCGAGTAAAGTTCTAACTGTTTTAGTCATGGTAGTGCCTTCTAAATAGAAAAATAATAGTATTTAATTAATTAAGTGTTTAATTAAATACTGTGTAGCCATTTTTAGCAAGAAAAAGTTATTGTGGAAACTGAGAATGGATTTGATTTTATGTATATATGATTTGATTTATGTTTGTTTTTCATTATCACATTGTGCTATTTTAATAAGAGTTAATTTTAATAATATTCTTGATAGGATACTGAAATGTTATCTAAAAAATCTAAAGTTATAATGCTAATCGCTGTGGTTGTGGTATTAATTCTTGCAATTAAATTAATAGAAGACAAAAAAGCAGCGATGAAACTCATCCCAGAAGCTAAAACTTATGGAGTTGTTGTTCCGTTTAATACAGCTGTTTCTGCTGAGGTTCAAATTACATTACCTTACTTGGCTGAAGTGGAAAGTGATTCTGATGTATCAATCGCTTCAAAATTAGATGCAAGAGTAATATATATTGCTAATGCTGGTACTGTAGTTAAGCAGGGCGATTTGTTGGTTAAAGTGGATGGGGCTGACTTAAAGGCAAGAAAAAATAGCTTATTAGCTAAGATTGATCAAGTATCAAATGAAATCACCGCTAAACAATCAGAATTAGCCAATTTAAAGCGTGTGCATAGAGATAATAAAAAGTTATTAGCGGTTAAAGCCGTTCCTCAAAGTCAGTATGATACAGAAACCTCTCAAATTAAAAGTTTGGTGGCAACTATTGCTAGTATGAAAAATAATGCGGAATCTTTATATCAAAATATTGAAGAAATAAAAGATACCTTAACTTATACCCTACTTAAAGCGCCATTTGATGGTGTTGTAAGTAAAGCTTTTGTTGCCGAAGGCGGCATTGCATCTAGAGGTAAAACCTTACTTAATTTAATGGGTGGTACAGATAAACGTTTTGTTACACGCACCGCACAAAAAATAAAACCTCTCGCCTTAATATATAAAAACAATACTTGTATTTTAAATAATTTAAATAGCACCTTGAATGGGTTAGATGAATATAGCTGCCCCGTGACTACAAGCATACCAGCAGGTAGTCGAGAAAAAGTAAAGTTAGTTATATATAAAGGTGAAGGTATTTTAGTACCCGTTGATGGTTTGTTAAATATAAATAATGAGCGCCTGATGTTAATAGTAAAAGATGATCACGCATATCCTGTAAATGTTTCTATTGTTGCTGAAGGTAGTGAAGGTTATGTAGTTAAAGGGATAAAAGCAGGCGATAAATTTGTGCTTGCTAAAGCTGATGTTTTGTTAAAAGTATTAGCAGGTGTTCGTGTTATAGAATTTAAGAAGTAGGGGAATAAAATGTTTAGTTATTTTTATAAAAGACCCTATTTAACCTTCGCAACAATTGCCGCGTTTTTTATAATGGGTGTTATGGGCTTAATTGAAATGCCCAAAAATTTATTTCCTGATTCTGCGCGTCCACAAGTTGTAGTTATAACGCAAATGCCTGGTGCTACCGCTAGGGTAACCGCTTCAACTGTGTCTAAACCCATAGAAGAAGAAATTGCACGATTAGGCTTAATAAGGGAGGTAAGCTCGGTTAACGTAGCAAATTTTTCTATTGTAAAAGCTGAATTTGAATATAAAAAAGGGTTAAATGCCGCCGCCGTTGATGTAAGCAATGCCTTATCAATAGCGCGTAGTAAATTGCCAGCTGGTGCTAACCCTGCAATATACACAGTAGGAGCTTTTACCTTACCCGTTGAAGTTGTTACGCTGACAGCCAAAAATAAACACCTTAAATTAGCTGATATAAGAAAAATAGCGGATAGTTTTATTAAACCGCATTTATTGAGTAACTCAGCTATTGGTAATGTAGAAGTTTTTGGCGGTTATCAAAGTGCAATTAATATTATTGTAGATCCCTTGAAAGCAAAACAATATAAATTAAACTTTGATCAAATAGCTAAAGTGATTAGTGCCACTAATAAAGATATGCCTATTGGCTTTTTAAAGGGAAAAGAAGGTTTTTTTACATTAACTTATTATGGTGATAAAGCTGAAGTGGGTGCGTTACAGCAATTGTCTATTGCCCCTAATGTTAAGTTGCAAGATATTGCTGATGTTAAATGGGGATATCAAAAGCGTTTCAGTGGTTACATGGGTAATGGTAAAGAGGGGATTGCACTCGCCATACAAAGAGCCCCAGGTGGAAGTGTGTTAGATGTGAGTAATGCTGCAAGGGCAGAATTAAAACAATTAAAAGCACAATACCCACAAATTGATTTTCAAATAAGTGACACCCAACGCGATTTAATTGAAACCGCCAATGAAAATATGTTAACTGCATTACGTGATGCAATTATGTACACCTTGATTGTTTTATTGTTTTTCTTAGGAAATTTTCGCGCCATTATTGCTGCGGGGCTTTCAATTCCTCTAGTGTTTTTTGGCACTATGGGTATTATTTACTTAACGGGTGGCGAACTTAATATTGTTGTTTATACCGCCATTATTTTAGCTTTAGGTATGCTGGTTGATGATGCTGTTGTGGTGTTAGAAAATATTGAGCGGCATTTAAGTGAGCTTAAAGAAGATTTAAATACTGCTATAGAGGAAGGTACAAAAGAAGTTTTATCACCTGTTTTTGCAGGGACTGTCGCAACTATTGTTATTATGTTTCCTTTCATGTTCGTAGGCTCATTTCCACAATATATATTTAGGCCGCTTATTGAAACACTCATTATTGCGTTGTTAGTTTCCTATTTTCTTTCTATTACATTTATTCCTAAACTGTCTTTTTATTTATATAAAAATGGCACAAGCAAAAATAAAGTAGAAAAATTTTTTGAACAGTTTTATCAAAAAACAGTGGGACGTTTAGTTTCGCCATATTTAGGTATATTAAAGTTTTCTAATGGATCTAATTCTAAGTTTCGTAAAATTTTTCTTACCGTGGGTGTACTTATGGTACTGATATTAAGTGTAAAAACTATAATGCCTATTATTGGTAAGGATACTATGCCACCAATGGATACTGGCATAATGAAAGTAGATGTAGTTTTTAGTGCGAATGATCGTGTAGAAGATGCCGAATCCAATATAAAGCCTTTTTTAAAGTGGCTACACGAACAACCCGAAATTAAAACAAGCTCAATCTCATTTGGTTCTGAAATGGGCGTGCTGTCACTAGGTAGTGGTAATTTACCTAGCGAAGCAACCATGACAATTGTTGCGGTAAATCGCTTTAAACGCAAAAAAACACTATGGCAGTTAGAGCACGAAGTACGAGATCAACTTCACAAGTTAAAAGGATTAAAAAGTGCTGATGTTTACGATTTTGGCGCGACTGCCGTTAGCTCTATAAAAGCACCATTAGATGTAAGAATTAAATCAAGTGATTATGAAAACTTACCTGAAATGGCGAAAAAAATATCGAAAGTATTAACCCCTATAAAAGGATTAACCAGTGTTTCTACAAGTTGGAATAGTGATTTTAGCGAAATACAATTAGATATAGATACTAATAAAGCGTTAAGTTATGGTTTAACCCCCGCAGCAATTGCACAACAAATACCAATTAACGGGCGTATTTTGTCACTCAGTGGTTCATTAGCTTCATTAACAACGCAATATGTTCGCTTGTATTTAAAAGGTAGTTTTAGCGAAGATATTCAAAGCATAAAGTCGATGTTAATTCAATTGCCTAACGGTGATGAAATACCATTAAATCAAGTGGCGACCATCAAACATAACTTAACACAAGCCAAAATTGAACGAGATGAAATGCTATATAGTATTGATGTTAATGGTTATAGAGATACTAGACCAATTAACCTTATTACAGAAGATGCCAATAAGGCCTTGCAACAAGTTAACACCTCTGGGTTTATAGTGACTCAAGAAGGAAGTATTGTTTCACTTGATGATAGCTTTCAACGAATGATTAAAGCGATAGGTATCGGCATTGTTCTGTTGATATTAGTACTTATCGTTATTTATCGATCTGTTAAGTTAGGTTTGATTATGATCGTAGTATTGCCACTTTCTATGATTGGTGCTTCTTGGGGAATGTTAATTTTTGATAAACCTAGTTGTATGCCAAGCTTAATTGGTATATTGCTCCTCTTTGGAATTATCATTAAAAATGCGGTTTTATTAGTTGATTTTTATCAGAATTTTAGAACTAAAGAATCACCATTTGAAAGTGCTATAGAGAGTGTTAGAGTACGTTTTCGCCCCGTAATGATGACAGCATTTGGAACCATTGCCGGTATGATCCCTATCGCATTAGAGCAAGCTGTTGGTCTAGAAAGACTTTCACCATTAGCGGATGTTGCTGTTGGTGGTTTAATTGTCGGGACATTATTAACTTTAATTTATATTCCTATGTTCGCCTACGGTTTTGATAAAGATGAAAGTAAATAATTAAAATAAAAGTATAAAAAATGCTATTCATTTTAAATGAATAGCATTTTTTTTATGCTTAGATTCAATCTTGATTTTCTATCACTAAAGGCCAACCACCTAAATCTTGCCACTTGTTTACAATAAAACAAAATAATTCGGCTGTTTTTTCAGTATCATATAAAGCGCTATGGGCTTCACTATTGTTAAACGTTATCTTTGCAGCTTCACAAGCCTTTGCGAGTACCGTTTGTCCTAAAGCGAGTCCAGATAATGTGGTTGTATCAAAACTTACAAAAGGGTGAAATGGGCTGCGTTTTATTGCGCATCGTGCTATTGCCGCGTTTAAAAAACCTAAATCAAAAGCCGCATTATGCGCCACCATGACGGCACGTTGGCAACCTGCTGCTTTCATTTTTTTGCGCACGAGTTTAAATATCTCTTTTAATGCCGTTTCTTCACTAACAGCACCGCGCAATGGATTGGTTGGGTCTATACCCGTAAATTCGAGTGCTTTTTTCTCTAAATTTGCCCCTTCAAAAGGCTCCACATTAAATTGAATGGTTTCATCTAAGCTTAATACACCCGTGTCATTATCCATGGTTAATACTGAGGCGGCTATTTCTAATAAAGCATCTGTTTGCGCATTAAAACCTGCGGTTTCAACATCTATCACAATCGGAAAATACCCTCTAAATCGTTGAGCAAACAAGGTTTTTGGTGTGTCTTTTGAATGTGTATTGTTATTAATTATAGTTGTGGTCATTGGTTTTTTCATGTTAGAGGATTAGTAAACAGCCAATAAAGCGGTTCAAAAGATAGTTTCTTTAAAGATTATCGCAGTTTTTTGTTTTATACTCAAAACAAGTAAAGTTTTTTTTACTTGGGTCGATACATATTGCTAATAGAGCTCTTTTTAATTTATTTGCCTTTTATGAAAAAAATAATCGCTATTGCTACTTTTACATTAACACTTGTCTCTGCAAATTCGTTTGCAGGTATTAGGCAATATGAAGCAAAATTAGATCAAGCCAATTGGCAATTCGCAAAAAAAACACGGTTGCAATGCTCCTTATCCCATAATATTCCAAATTATGGGAAAGCTCGCTTTTACAGTAAAGCGAGTCGCAAACTCAATATGGAGTTTGAATTAGATATGCTGCGTTTACCAGATAACTATGAGTTTGCTGAATTAAGATCTGTCGCCCCAAGTTGGCACCCGGGTTTAAATGATCATACGATGAGCAGTATGAAGTTATATAAACAATATAACCCAAGCCTGCCTAAAAAAATTGCTTGGTCAATGTTAAGTGAATTAGAACAGGGCATGAACCCAACATTTTATTATACTGATTGGTATAATAATCAAAATAAAATAGCCGTTTCTATTTCTAATGCAAAATTTAAGCACGCTTATCAAGAGTTTGTCGCGTGTGTGGGTAATTTACTTGATTATAGTTTTGACGATATATCCGATACCATTTTACGCTATCAATTTGGTAGTGATAAATTAACTAAAGCCTCAAAAAAACGTATTGCACAAATTACTCAATATTTAACACTAGACCCTGATTTAGAGTTAGTACTTATTGACGCTTATACCGACAGTTACGGTGGTCGTGATACCAACCGTAAAATGTCAGAAAAACGCGCAGCAAAAATTAAAGATTATTTGGTTAAAAGTGGTGTTAAACCTAGTCGAATTGAATCTCGAGGTTATGGTGAAAAACGTAACGTTGCGTCTAATCAAACCGCATTAGGACGGGCTGAAAATAGAAGGGTTGTTATCCATTTAACTAAACCTTAGTTTTAGTTACTGTAACAAAATAACTACCAAATTAAGTAAAGTTAGTTTGCTTAATTAAATTAATAAGTTGAATAAGGCTGTAGATTAGCGATAATCTACAGCCTTATTTTTATATCTATTCTTTTTTCATTTTTAGGAAAATAACATGAAGCAATTAGTACGTTTTATGATGTTAGTCGCTGTATTTTCAGTGCCTTCTGTTTGGGCTAGTTCGGCTTATAAATTAGCTGACGCTTATACTTATGCAAATTATGATCAAGTTAAAACCACCCATATTTATTTAGATCTTAATGTTGATTTTAATAAAAAATCACTCTCTGGATTTGCGCAACTTGATTTAACTTGGTTAGTTAAAAATGTAACGCCTATTTATTTAGATACTCGTGATTTAGTGATAGACAAAGTATTGGCTGAGTCAGCTAATGGACAATGGTTAAAAACACCGTTTAAATTATCCAAGCGTGATGATGTGTTAGGTTCAAAATTAACGATTACACCTAAGTTTAAAGCAAAAGCTTTACGTATTTATTATGCCTCTACTCCTAAAGCTTCAGGCTTACAATGGTTGTCTGCTGAACAAACCGCGGGTAAAAAATCACCTTTTTTGTTTAGTCAAAATCAAGCCATTCATGCGCGCTCTTGGATCCCAATTCAAGATACGCCAAGTGTACGTGTTACTTATACCGCGCGTATTCACACGGATAAAAGCTTATTGGCGGTAATGAGTGCGAACAATAATCCTAATACCGAGCGTGATGGTGATTATTTTTTTAATATGCCACAAGCTATCCCTTCGTACTTAATTGCCATTGGTGTTGGTGACTTACATTTTCAAGCAATGAGTAAACAAACAGGGGTTTATGCTGAACGTTATATTTTAGCAAAGGCAGCAAAAGAATTTGAAGATACCCAAGCCATGATTGACGCGAACGAGAAACAATTCGGTCCATATCGCTGGGGTCGTTACGACTTACTTATTTTACCACCAAGCTTTCCTTTTGGAGGTATGGAAAACCCACGCTTATCATTTATTACACCAACAGTGATCGCGGGTGATAAAAGCCTAGTAAGCTTAATTGCCCATGAGTTAGCACATTCTTGGTCAGGAAATTTAGTGACCAATGCTACTTGGCGTGACTTATGGCTTAATGAAGGTTTTACCAGCTATGTTGAAAACCGCATAATGGAAAAAGTATATGGTAAAAATCGTGCCGTAATGGAACAAGTGCTTGCGGTACAAGCCTTAGAAGCTGAAATAAAAGAATTACCTAAAGATGACACTAAGCTTTATATTGATCTAAAAGGTCGAGATCCTGATGATGCTTTTAGTGATATACCTTACACCAAAGGGCAGTTATTTTTAATGTATTTAGAAAACAAATTTGGTCGTCAACGTTTTGATGATTTTATGCTTGCTTATTTTAATGACCATGCTTTTCAAAGTATAGGTACCCAAGATTTTGTGAAGTACTTAAAAGCCAATTTAACGCATAAATACCCTAATATAGTGAGCGATGCCAAAATACACGAATGGATTTATGGCACTGGTTTACCTAAAGATGCTCCACAACCAAAATCTAATGCATTTGCATTAATAGCGAAAGATATTAAAGCATTTGTTGCTGATAAAAATGTGTTAAGTCAATTACCAACGGCACAATGGACAGTACACGAATGGTTATATTTTATTAATAATTTACCGCTAACGATCAATAAAGCGCATATGGTCGCCTTAGATAAAGCCTTTGATTTCACCAATAGCAGCAATAGTGAAATAGCACACGCTTGGTACTTATTATCACTTAAAGTGGGTTATGATGCTATTTATCCAGCCATGGAAAAATACTTAATTACCATTGGACGCCGTAAACTTATCGTCCCTTTATATAAAGAATTAGCGACTACAGCCAAAGGTAAGGCTTGGGCTAAAAAAGTCTATTTAAAAGCACGTCCAGGTTATCACGGCTTAGCGCAAGGCACTGTCGATGCTATTTTAAATAAATAAAAGCTGAAGATATAAAAAAACCACCAAAATTTGGTGGTTTTTTTATGGCTAGATTAATCACGGATTAACAATAAACTTTATTTTTTCTTATACCAGTTTCATTAATTAAGTGACCTACTTTATACGCAGGAAAAATTGCCAAATACAAGGCATTTATTTTAATAACTAGTTGTTCTAATTATAAAATAAATAACGCGGTAGTTGGTGATTTTAACCAGTAGAAATGATCGCTTAGTTTGTGAGATTGGTATTGTTTTTCTTCTCAACTAACACATCAACTTGACGCATTTTATTTTGTGTTGAAATGACTACGCGAATATTATCTGTGTCATTGGTAAAGGTTAGGGTTAAGCGACCGCGTTTTCTTTCTTGGCTAAGCGCTTCACCATATTTAGTTTGATAAAAATTGATCACGCTATCTTCATCTGCCTTAGTAAAGTAATCGATTACCGCAGGAAGTTTATTCGTAAAATCAGCAAATACTTGGGCATTTTCCATAATTGGAATATTAACCGTGTTAGCCTCGTCGTTGGTTTGAGCTAAAACATGGGTGGATATAATAAGGCCACCGCAAGCAATTAATTTTATAAGACTGTTCATTTTAGCTTATTCCTTTTTGATTCGCGCTATTGTAAATAAATTGATCAGTATTTTTATTGTGATCATGTTTTATCTTAAAATCAACTAATTATCTATATTAAGCCGTTATTTTTACTAATTAACAAGTATCAGTCATTATATTGTGCTTTATATTTATCTACCCATAATGCAGTAGCACCACAAATAGCCACAGGCATTACAATTAAATTAATTAATGGGATCATTGAAAATATTGCCACACTAATGCCAAAACTATAACTTGTACCTTGGTGATTTTTTAACTGACGGCGCATTTCATCAAATGAGACTTTATGATTGTCAAACGGATAATCTTTATATTGGATCGCCATCATCCATGCGGTAAATAAAAACCAAATAACTTGCCCTATAACAGGAAGTATTAACATTAAGATAAAAAAACCAATAGCACGCGGCAAGTAATAAACTAATTTTCGCCACTCGCGATGTAAGGTACGTGGAATATCTTTAATAATATCCAATGAACTACCTGAGGCTATTTGTTGTCCTGTTAATAAGCGTTCCATTTTTTCTGACAGCAAACCATTAAAAGGAGCGGCGATCCAGTTGGCAATGGTGCTAAATAAAAATGAAAACAGTACCAGCTCCGTTACGACTAAAAATGGCCAAATTAAGGTTGTCAGCCATTTAACACCATCCCATAACCAGTTATCTAGCATACTCATGTAATGATCTAATTGCATAAACATAAAATAAAACGCAATACTAAAAAGAATTAAATTAATAGTGAGAGGAATAAAAACAAAACGTCGTATTCCCTTTAAACGAATTAATTCAAATCCTTTTAAAAAATATCCAGCACCGCTTAATATTTTAGGAGGGTTAGGCGAAAAACTTTTAATCGCCGCTTTTTTTTCCGAATTATGCATATAAAATCATCGAGTAATAAAAAAAAGAAATTATAGACGGCTTTAATGCTGTAGAACAGTAGGCAAATGTTACAAAGTACAATCTTTTTTGTTAGAGTTTCTTTTAGAATAATAATACTCGCGGCACTCATCACTTTACTATGCGTTTAAAACAAATAAAATTAGTTGGTTTCAAATCGTTTGTTGACACCACTAAAATTTCTTTTCAGCAACAAATGACCGCTATTGTTGGTCCTAACGGCTGTGGAAAATCTAATATTATTGATGCTGTGCGCTGGGTTTTGGGTGAAAGTTCAGCAAAAAATTTACGTGGTGATGCCATGACCGACGTTATTTTTAACGGTGCCACAACGCGAAAATCTATTGGACAAGCAAGTGTTGAATTAGTCTTTGAAAATACTCAAGGTCGCATACAAGGTAGTATGGCTGATCGTAGCGAAGTGGCAATTAAACGGCTAGTGGCTCGCGATGGCAGTAATAGCTATTTTTTAAATGGCAGTAAATGCCGTCGTCGAGATATTACCGACATTTTTTTAGGGACAGGTCTTGGGCCACGAAGTTATGCCATTATCGAACAAGGGACTATTTCACGTTTAATAGAGTCAAAACCACAAGAGTTACGAGTATTTATTGAAGAAGCCGCTGGTATTTCTAAGTATAAAGAAAAGCGCAAAGAGTCTGAAAATCGTATTCGTCATACCCAAGAAAATCTAGAACGTTTAACGGATGTTATTGCAGAACTCACGACACAAATAGACAAGTTATATCAGCAAGCCGAAGCGGCAAAACGCTATAAAACGTTAAAAGCGAGCGAAAGAAAATATAAAGCAGAATTGAGTGCTTTTCGTTGGCAACAATTTGAGCAAAAACAACAGCTATTTATTGAAAAACAGCAAACACAACAACTCCTTATTGCTGAACTGCAAAGTAAACAGGCTCAAGATGAATTAGCCATTATTAATGCCAAGCAGTTACTTGAGGCAAGCAATGAAAATTTAGCGCAACTACAACAACAAAAATTAAATTTAAGTAATGATATTACCCGCGCAGAACAAACGATAAAACATCAACAGCAGCAAGCACTTGATAATAAAAAACAGTTGAGTGAAGTTACCACTGAACAGCAAAAAAATGATCATTTGATTGCAGAAACACAACAAAAATTAACCGTTATCACTAATGATATTACCGAACTTAGCCCTCAATTAAGCAATATCGAGCAGCAATTATCAGCGACTCAGCAAGATTTAAAGCAACAGCAAAGTGCATGGCGATTATGTAACGAGCAATGGGATAAATTGAATAAAAAAGTGCAGCAACATCAACAAGAATTGGCAAAGTTGTCAGCACAAATATCAACGAAAAAAAGTTTAATTAACCAATATAACGAACAAATAGCACAACTTACGAAGAATAATCATGAGTTTAATCATGAACAAATGAATCATTTAAGCGAATTGAATAAGTTGCTTTCGGCACAGAAAAAACAATTAATTCAGTTAAATAACGAGCTTGATGATAAAAAAAATCACCTTGAAAAAGCGCAACAACAATTACTTGCACAGCAACAACAGCAACTGATCATAAAAACGAAACTACAATCACTTAATGATGCCTTAATGCTTAGCGAAAAAAATGGCGCTTCTACCGAGCAATGGCAACACCAACAAAGTCAGTGGCTTAGCACTCATGATTGTGCTGCTTATGGTAAAATTTTCCAACAATTAACGGTGTCTGCATCATGGCAGTTAGCGGCAGAAATAGTACTTTCTTCTTGGTTGTCTGCTGAATTAATTGATTGTTTACCTAAATTTTCACAACTTAAAAAAGATGAAGTAACCTTACCTGAAATAATTTCACTGACAATAAATAAGCCAAGTTCAAAAGTATTAATAAAAACAGCAACAGCCCAAGTTCCACTTAAAAAAGGTACTTTAGCTGAGCAAGTTGACTTTAACCCTATTAATCATAAAGTTGAAGTTGGCGAGTCTCATTTTGTATCATGGTTACAAAGGCACTATTTAAGTAAAATATTTTTAGCTGATGATGTTATACAAGCACAACAGTTATTAACCTCTTTGGCCGAAGATGAAAGTGTTCTTTGTTTAGATGGTACATGGTTAGGGCACCATTTTTTAGTTAAAGGGAATGCTCACCAAGATGATCCACAAATAATTAAACAAGCAACCCGAGTAAAACAACAGCATCAGCATAGTGAATTAACAACAGATCTTAGTCTTACTGATGAGCAGCTAAAGCGGCATCAACAGCAAGTAAACTTATTAACGGAACAACAAAATAGCTTAATTAAGCAAGTAAATGCGTTAAGCAATGAACTACAACATAATAAGCAACAACAAGCATTAATGGTGCAAAGCCAGCAGCATCAACAGCAGCAGTTGGCTCAAACTCAACAATTAATTAGTCAACATCAACAAAAAATAGCTGATTTAACTGAGCAATTAAGTGTTATAGAACAAACCCTGTTGGAAATGAATCAACAAAACTGCGTTCAAAAAGAAAATGATCAGAGTGTTAGTCAAGTAAGTGATCATGAAAGTTTAATTGCATTAAGCGAGCAAAAGCAGCTATTACAGCAAAAAATTCAACGATTAGAGCAACAAAGTCAGCAATTTACACAACAAAGCCATCAGTTGTCTTTAATGCTAACTAAAAAACAGGCAGAGTATGACAATATTGCACAATATCTTAATTTATTACTTGAAAAACAGCAGCAATTAACCGAAAAACTAGCGCAATTATCAGTGAAAAAAAATCAGCCTTTAATGGCTCAGCAGCAGCAATTACAAGAGTGGTTGCAGCAGATGTCGGACATTGAACAAAAAATAATAAAACAACAGCAAGACTCACTTGAAAACCAAAAAGTCATTGATCAATATTCGGCTGATAAAAATACCATTTTAAATAAAGTAGAGCGTTTAAAAGAGCAGCTTAATCAATATTTTTTAGAGGCTGAAAACAATCGTTTGCGCGCACAAAGTATGCTTGAACAACTTAACGATACCGGGCAAACGTTAACTGATGTATTGGCTAATATGCCTGATAATGTTAGAGAAAGTCAGTGGCAAGCAAATATTAACCGTTTGGCCAAAGATATTGAATTATTAGGACCGATAAATTTAGCCGCGATTGATGAATATACGCGAGAATTAACACGCAAAAACTTTTTAGATCAACAGTATCAAGATTTAACTTTGGCAATAACAACGTTAAATAATGCGATTGCTAAAATAGATAAGCAATCGCGACAAAAGTTTAAAAGCACTTTTGATCAGGTTAACCAAGATCTTAAACGTTTATTTCCACAAGTATTTGGTGGCGGTAGTGCCTATTTAGCACTAACGGGCGATGATTTACTTGAAACAGGTGTTACCATTATGGCAAGACCTCCCGGCAAAAAAAATAGTACAATTCACCTATTATCTGGTGGCGAAAAAGCGCTGACCGCATTATCATTAGTGTTTGCAATTTTTAGACTTAATCCAGCGCCATTTTGTATGCTAGATGAAGTAGATGCGCCGTTAGATGATGCTAATGTGTTACGGTTTTGTAACTTAGTTAAAGAAATGTCAAAAACGGTGCAATTTATTTATATTAGTCATAATAAAATTGCCATGGAAATGGCGGCTCATTTAATTGGGGTTACTATGTTTGAAGCAGGCGTTTCAAGAATGGTTAGCGTTGATATTGATCAAGCGGTTGCCATGGTTGAAACTTAATATGACATACTCATCTTGCATAACCGTTAATGTGGCATTATTTGATTGAGTGACTTAAAACTATTAAGAATAAATAAGAATAAATTCGACATCCTGAATCGCTTTCGGGATCACTACTAAAAGAACAAAAATGAGAAAAATAACAGGTTTATAGTATGGAAGAAAGTTTTAGAAATTCATTAATTATTATTAGCGCCATTATTATTGGCGCAATTTTTGTGCATGGTTTATGGACGATCAGAAAAAATAAAAATCCCTATAAATTAAAAGCCACGCCCAAAGAAATTGAAGCACAAGAATTAAAAAAACGAGATTTTGATCGTTCAGGTTTTGATCAAGACGGTGTTAGCCAAGTAAAAGTGATTAGTAAAACTAGTGATGCGACTATGTTGGCAGATAATGAACATGAGTTTGCCAATAAAGTGAACAGTGAAAGTGGTTTAACTCAAAGCAATAATAATTCAACTGACGTACAAGGTGTCGATGACAAGGTTAAAGCGCATGAACTTAACGATGAAATAGATTTTAACTTAGATATTAGCGTTGTTGAACAAGATGATTTAGCGTTAGTGGCAGATATTGAAGACGTTAAAAGTGTTTATGAAAACCCTGTTAATAAGCCAAAACCCGTAAGAGAAACCAAAAAAGCAGCGAGTAAAACATCACGAAAAACCGCTAAAGACACATTAAAGCGTGAACAAATGGAAATTAATTTTGGCAACAGCGATAGTGATCAGCCTAACAAACCAAGTAAAGCGATAGACCCTGAAGTGCTAGCTATTTCAGTTATTGTGCCACAAGGACAAATTATTTCGGGAGCCGCATTATTGCCTAGTTTACTCACATTAGGTATGAAATATGGTGATATGAATATATTTCACCGCCATCAAGATAATGCAGGTAATGGTAAAGTAACCTTTAGCTTAGCGAATGCAATGAATCCCGGCACCTTTGATTTAGATAATATGGAAAACTTTGTTACGCAAGGGGTGAGTTTATTTATGACATTACCTAATGCGAATGATCCCTTTGCTGTTTTTGATCAAATGTTAGTGGCGGCAAAACAACTTGCACTAGAGTTTAATGGCCAATTACTTGACGATAAACGTAGTGTAATGACAAAACAAACAGAGCAACATTATATCACTAAAATTCGTGAATTTGAGCGGAAAAGTCGTTTGGTATCTATGTAACATTATGATTTCATTAATTTAAAAGGATTTTATGATGAAAAAATTAAAACACATTAGCAAATATATTAAGTTCTCTTTTTATAAGATAAAAAACTTTATTTTGTTAATAATCGCTTTGATCGAATTAATAATCGCTGCCGTGATCTTTGCATGGCCATACATCAAATGGATTTTTATTATAGGCATCATTGCTTTTTTTGCCTATATATCGCTAGTTAGTGTGTTATTTTTTGGTGGTATTTTATTGCTCAGTTCAGTAAAAACAAAACGTTAATATAATACCAGTTTCATTAATTAAGTGAGCTACTTTATACGCAGGAAAAATTGCCAAGAACAAGATATTTATTTTAATAACTAGTTGTTCTAATTATAAAATAAATAACGCGGTTATTGGTGATTTTAACAAGTAGAAATGATCACTTAGTTTGTGAGACTGGTATAAATAAAGAATACAGGAAAATCATGCTAAAAACTTCTGCTCAGCAGCGCGTAACTGAGCTTCATCAGCTAATCAACCAATATAATTATCAGTATTATGTGCTTGACCAGCCAACTGTGCCTGATGCCGAATATGATCGCTTAATGCGCGAATTAATTGCGTTAGAAAAACAATATCCAGAATTAAAAACGCTAGACTCTCCAAGTCAAAAAGTAGGTGGTCAGGCGCTTAAATCTTTCACTCAAGTGCAGCATCAATTACCCATGCTTTCTCTTGATAATGTATTTTCAGAAGAAGAATGGTTAGCTTTTGTTAAACGAATAAAAGATCGTCTTGATGCCAGTGTTGATATGGATAAAGTTGCTTTTTGCGCAGAGCCCAAGCTTGATGGTTTAGCGGTAAGTTTACGTTATGAAAGTGGCATTTTAGTACAAGCCGCCACGCGAGGTGATGGCAGTACGGGTGAAAATATTACCGAAAATGTACGCACCATTAAATGTATTCCTTTAAAATTACAAGGCAATGATTATCCTGATATTTTAGAAGTTCGTGGTGAAGTTTTTATGCCTAAAGCCAGTTTTAATGCTTTAAATGAAAGGGCGCTTAAAAAAGGTGAAAAAACGTTTGCTAATCCACGTAATGCCGCCGCGGGTAGCTTACGTCAATTAGATT
>WGGB01000155.1 GCA_015491935.1 Alteromonadaceae bacterium | reverse complement strand
TTGGTTTGGCACAAGTGCGTGAAGTCTTTAAATCACCTAAAATTGGTGCTATTGCTGGTTGTATGGTTACCGAAGGTATCATCAAGCGTAGCGCGCCAATTCGTGTATTACGTGAAAATATCGTTATTTATGAAGGCGAACTTGAATCATTACGTCGCTTTAAAGATGATGTACAAGAAGTTCGCAACGGTACTGAATGTGGTATCGGCGTGAAAAACTACAATGATGTACGTGTAGGCGATCAGATCGAAGTATTCGAGACGGTTGAAGTACAACGCACATTATAGTTATAGCTCATTGCTATTTAGCCCAACTACCGTGTTGGAAATACTCATTGACTAGCGTCAATTCCGTGTTTCCGCCTTGTATTTGAACTAACTAGCTTCGAGCTAAAACTAAATAATCATTTAAAATGGGGGCTTGGCCTCCATTTTTTGCTATATAAAAATAGTTAATGTTATTCAAACAAATAAATTTTATAGCAGTGTTAGGAGTTATAATGGCTAGAGAATATGCCCGTACTGACCGTGTAGGTCAGCAAATACAAAAAGAAATCGCAACTATTTTAATGCGCGAAGTAAAAGATCCCCGTTTAAGCATGACTACTGTTTCAGCCGTAGAAGTGACTCGTGATTTAGCCTATGCCAAAATATTTGTTACTTTTTTTGATGATGATATTGAGAAAATTAACTCTTCTGTTGAAGTATTAAATGAAGCGGAAGGCTATATACGTTCATTATTGGCAAAACGTTTACGTGCACGTATTATGCCGCATTTACGCTTTGTTTATGATAAATCAATGGCTGAAGGTGTGCGTATGAGTGCTTTGGTTGATCAAGCTGTTTCCAGTGATAAACATTTAATGGATGAAGTTAAAAACGATACATCAGAGCAAGATAACGAGGAAAGTTAGTTAATGGCTAAACGCAGAAAAGGTCGTGCAGTTAACGGCATTTTATTACTAGATAAACCTTACAATATGTCGTCAAATCATGCGTTACAAGCAGTTAAACGTATTTATTTTGCACAAAAAGCTGGGCATACTGGTGCGTTAGATCCACTTGCAACGGGTATGCTACCCATTTGCTTAGGTGAAGGCACTAAATTTTCTCAGTTTTTACTTGATACTGATAAAACCTATAGGGTAACAGCAAAATTAGGAATTAGAACCACTACCAGCGATGCAGCCGGTGAAATTGTTTGTGAAAAACCGGTTAATGTGAGTGATACTGAGCTACTTATTGCACTAGACAAATTTCGAGGCAGCACTAAGCAAGTGCCATCAATGTATTCAGCATTAAAATATCAAGGGAAACCTTTATATAAATATGCGCGAGAAGGCATTGAAATAGAACGTGAATCTCGTGATATAACCGTTTTTAGTTTAACCTTATTAAGTTTTAAAAATGATGAAATTACCCTTGATATTCATGTCTCTAAAGGGACTTATATCCGCACTATTATTGATGACTTGGGTGAAATGCTTGGCTGTGGTGCTCATGTTGCGCAATTACGCCGAACGGCTGTCGGTAGTTATCCTGTGGAAGACATGATTACTTTAGAACAGGTTGAAGCCTTATTAGCAGAGGCTAAAGAAGCTGATATTTCACCATCACAGCTGCTAGACCCTTTACTTGTGCCGATGGAAAGCGCCGTTGCTGGGATGCCTAAGGTTTATGTAGACGATATGTCGGCTAACTTTTTGCGACATGGTAATCCTGTACAAGCATCTAATGCTCCTGTTGATGGTTTAGTGCAAGTTTATTTAGGTGAACCTAGTGCGCAAAATGCTGAATTTATTGGTGTAGGATTTATTGATGATAATGGTTTGGTTGCTCCCAAACGTATTGTGGTTATTGAACCTAACCATCAATTTTAGTTGCAATTAACTAATATACTGCTAGAATACGCGCTCTTTCGCCATCCTTCGCTGAATTAGTGTTTGGCAGGGTGCGGTTTTAATCGATAAATAGCTAATTATTAATAGTTATATTTGTCGTAACACACTAAAGGTAAAATTATGTCTTTAAATGCAGAACAAAAAGCAGCAATCGTTGCAGAATACGCTCAAAAAGAAGGTGATACAGGTTCACCAGAAGTTCAAGTTGCTTTGTTAACTACACAAATCAATCATCTTCAAGGTCACTTTAAAGAGCACATCCATGATCACCATTCTCGTCGTGGTTTATTGCGTATGGTTAGTCAACGTCGTAAGTTATTAGATTACTTAAAAGGCAAAAACGTTGAACGTTATACTACTGTAATCGGTAAATTAGGTTTACGTCGCTAATAATTGCTAAAATAAAAGCGTTATAACGTTTTATAAAAAGGAGCTTCGGCTCCTTTTTTGTGCTTTAAATTTGTGCAATAAGCGTTTTATTTTGTATAGCAAGGTTATTAACGGTTATTTTTTGTATTTATCCGCTCTACTTACACTATTCTAACTAGCAAATAATCGCTAGGTCAGTATAATATGCCTGCAATTTTATAATTGCGTAAAATTATCAGAGTCTTTTGTTGTTAACTGTATAATTTTTTGTTTTGCTTAAATGATTTCTAAGTTGTTATTTAAAGCCTATAAAAAATTGTACAGATCGGCATTTGGCTCTTATTTATCAAAAAGAGTTATTAAAAAATTAAGGAAATTAATTAGATGTTAAATCCAATTACTAAAAAATTTCAATTCGGTCAACATACCGTAACGTTAGAAACCGGTGCTATTGCACGTCAAGCAACTGCTGCTGTAATGGCAAGCATGGACGATACTTGCGTTTTAGTCAGTGTTGTTGGTAAAAAAGAAGCCAAAGAAGGGCAAGATTTTTTTCCTTTAACCGTAAATTATCAAGAACGTACTTATGCTGCGGGTAAAATTCCTGGAAGCTTTTTTAAACGTGAAGGTCGTCCTAGCGAAGAAGAAACACTTATTGCACGCTTAATTGACCGTCCAATTCGTCCATTATTTCCAGAAGGCTTTACTAACGAAGTACAAGTAATTATTACGGTTATTTCAGTGAACCCTGAAATTGCCCCTGATATTATTTCATTAATCGGTACGTCTGCGGCATTAGCTATTTCAGGAATGCCATTTAGTGGTCCAGTTGGCGCTGCACGCGTTGGTTACACCGACGGTAAATATTTACTTAACCCATTACAATCAGAATTACCAACAAGTCAATTAGACTTAGTGGTTTCTGGTACAGATTCTGCGGTATTAATGGTTGAATCAGAAGCAGACGTATTATCAGAAGAAGTCATGCTTGGTGCGGTTGTTTATGGACATGATCAAATGCAAGTAGCTATTGATGCGATTAAAGAATTTAAAACTGAGGTTAACACACCTGTTTGGGAATGGTCTGCTCCAGTTAAAAATGCTGATTTAGTGGCTAAAATAGCTGAACTTGCCGAATCTCAGGTAAACGAAGCGTATCAAATTACTGAAAAAGCGGTTCGTTATGAAAAAATTGCTGAAATTCGCAACGCTGTTGTTGAGCAACTACAAGAAGCTGATACTGAATTAAATATTCAAGAAGCGAAAGATTTATTCCATGATTTAGAAAAAACAGTAGTACGTGGTCGTATTACTCAAGGTTCACCACGTATTGACGGTCGTGATCCTGAATCTATTCGTGCATTGAATGTAATGACTGGCGTATTACCACGTACTCATGGTAGCGCAGTATTTACGCGTGGCGAAACACAAGCCTTAGTTACGGCTACCTTAGGTACTCAACGCGATGCTCAACGTATCGATAGCATTTTAGGTGAAAAAACTGACGCCTTTATGTTGCATTATAACTTCCCTCCTTACTGTGTGGGTGAAACTGGTTTTGTTGGCAGTCCAAAACGTCGTGAAATTGGTCATGGTCGTTTAGCTAAACGCGGTATGTTAGCGGTTATGCCAAATGCTGATGAATTCCCGTATGCGGTTCGTGTTGTATCAGAAATTACTGAATCAAATGGTTCATCTTCAATGGCTTCTGTTTGTGGTACTTCATTAGCACTTATGGATGCTGGTGTGCCAATTAAAGCTTCTGTTGCGGGTATTGCAATGGGCTTAGTTAAAGAAGGCGACGACTTTGTTGTACTTAGCGATATTTTAGGTGATGAAGATCACTTAGGCGATATGGACTTCAAAGTAGCAGGTACTACAGCGGGTATTACTGCACTACAAATGGATATCAAAATTGAAGGTATCACAAAAGAAATAATGCAAATTGCCTTAAACCAAGCAAAAGCGGCACGTACTCACATTTTAAGTGTGATGGATGAAGCTATTGGTGGTCATCGTGATGATATTTCTGAATTTGCACCTCGTATTCATACCATGAAAGTACCTACGGACAAAATTCGTGATATTATTGGTAAAGGTGGTGCAACAATTCGTCAGTTAACTGAAGAAACGGGTACTACCATTGAAATTGATGATGATGGTACCGTTAAAATTGCAGCAACTGATGGCGAACAAGCTAAAGATGCTATTGCACGTATTCAAGCGTTAACGGCTGAAATTGAAGTCGGTACAATTTACACGGGTAAAGTAGTGCGTATTGTTGATTTTGGAGCCTTTGTTAATGTATTACCAGGTAAAGATGGTTTAGTACATATTTCACAAATTGCTGAAGAACGTATTAACAACGTTAGTGATGTATTGACTGAAGGCCAAGAAGTTAAAGTTAAAGTACTTGAAGTTGACCGCCAAGGTCGTGTACGTTTAAGTATAAAAGAAGCAGCTGAAAAGCCGGCTGAACAAGTAGCTGCTGATAGCGCTGAATAATATCTTGAAATAATAAGGTATTATTTATAAAGGGGGCTTGATTGCTCCCTTTTTGTATTAGCAATATGCTTAAGTAAATTTTGCCATTTTGATTAAATTTTTATGACTTAGGACTTAATCAATTTGGTATTGCTCTATACCAATATAGGAACAGTATCTAAGTGAAAAAAATAATTAAATTTATAAGTTTTTCATGTGTATTACTTGCACAAGGTTGTGCGAGTTTGTCTGCGGTTGATAGTAATTCAACCGCAATGGATAAGCTTATTATCGCGGAGCCATTAGCGATTAACTATAAAGATGAAATAGCAATTGCACGCTTAACTGAAGTGATCCAACGAGCAAAAATTACCGATGCGCAACGGGCTGAATTATTGTTTGACCGTGGTGTTCGCTATGATAATGTTGGTTTAACCTCTTTAGCTAGGCTTGATTTTAATCGTACTTTACACTTAAAACCAGACATGGCAGATGCTTATAATTTATTAGGTATTCATTTCACTCAAGCACAAGAATTTATGCAAGCTTATGATGCTTTTGATTCAGTGTTAGAGATAAAACCAGAACATAAATATGCTCATTTTAATCGTGGCATTGCTTTATACTATGGTGGTAGACCTAAGTTAGCGATAGATGATTTTAATTTTTATAAGCAACAAAAAAGAACTGATCCCTATCGATTGATATGGTTGTATTTTGCACAATCCGATATAGATCAAGCAAAAGCAAGAGCACTGTTAAAAGAGGGTGAATCTTATATCTCAGACGATGTTTGGGCTAAGCAAGTGATTAAACTTTATCTAGGTGAAATATCTTTAGCACAATTTACCCAGAAATTACCATATGGCATAAGAACACAGCGTGCATTAACTGAACGATTGTGTGAAGCTTATTTTTATTTAGGTAAATTGAGTGTCTTAAAAGGGCAAGATGCGGTGGCTGCTAACTATTTTAAATTAGCATTAGGTACTAATGTTTATGAATTTGTAGAGCATAGATATGCACGCTTAGAACTCGATTTATTAAAAGAAAAGTACTAATCTTACTTTCTGTTTTGACAAAGCATCAAGTAAATAAAATAATCAAGTTATGAAAAGTCATATATATCGCTATTTATTCTTGAGCTTGTTAATCTTATTATCATCAAGCTCTTTTTCTATACGAGATCATTTAACTAAACAGCTACAACAACATAATTTTAGTTCGCAACAACTCAACTATGGACTAGCATTATCACTACCTATTGCTTATCAATTAAAGCGGCAACAATTTCAACAAGGCTCTGCAGCTTGGTTAGACTATTCAATAAAATTAGCGAAATATCGCACGACAGTCGCATTAGAACTTGCTAGTTTTTTTAGCAGAAATTTAACGAATTCGTTAACTCAACAAGAAAAAAATAAAAAAAGAGTATTTTGGACCAATCATGCAATTTTATTAGGCAGTGAAAAAGCTAAAGTGAAATTATCTGAATATTATTATCGTCAAAATGATATTGATCAGGCAAAAAAAACGATTAACAGCCTAACTACTCCAAGTATTGCTAGTGCGCCTATCAGCGCGAAAATAGCAATAAGGCAAGGAAATGTGGATCAGCTAATAGCTTTATTCCCGTTATTAGCAAAAAGCTTCCAAGGGAAAAAACTGTTGCAGCAAATAAAACACTTTAATGTGCTAAGTACAAATAAAGTGAACAATAATAGCTTGTCGCAGCAAGCATCCACCTACAAGCGTGCAGCTGATCTTCAAAAAAAACAGTTTGAGTGTGCCAATAGTATTCAATTTTTTGCCACTAATATTAATGATTTACTTTATAGCGAAACCTTAATTAAGCAGTTTAAACAACAAAATACTCAAACATCATTTCAACAAAATATTTGTTTTGCACCAGTGCGTTACCGCTCAATAAAACAATTACACTGCTCAACATCAAATGCTAAGACTAAGTTATTAGCAAATCAGAGAATTGTGTGTGATGAAGGACAATGGCAAAAAATAGCCTTATCAATAAAAACCAAATATGTTGCGGTATTATTACCGCAAGGTGGAGCAAATGTTCACTTAGGCATATTATATTTAGACAAGCATGATAATGTTGATGTGTTTGTTCATGAAATATCACATTTACTGGGCTTTGTAGATGAATACCCGCTACCTACCAACCATCAAAATTGCCTGCAATATCAAAAAGAAATATTCGCGAATAATATTGCTGTACTGGCACGTGTATATCAAGGTAGTAAAACGGTTATTCGCCAGAAAGTATTATCACAACTGGCTTGGGGAGCTTTTATTAAAAATAGTACACCAATACTGCAACGGGTAAAGGCTTTAAGTGATGTCGATAACTTAACAAAAATAGAGCAATGGCAATTAGGAACACCAACAACATATAATCAAGAAGTGGGACTTTTTTTAAGCGAAAGTTGTGATAATACTCAGTTGCAAGCCTTTAAACCGCTATATAAACAAACAAAATTACGCTACTTTGAAAAGACTCTGCCTATACTTTATTCACAAATTCTGACTTTGCAGGGAAATAAATATAATATGCCAAGTTTTCATTATAATATTGCGTTAGCATTGCAACGTAAAAATGAAGATATTTTAATGCCTGTATGGTTAAAAAAAGCTGCTGAATTTGAAAAAGATAGCCATAAAAAAATTAAAATATTAACGGCAAGTTTTTAAGCAGCGTGAACTTGAGTATAATCAGCATAATTTTTTAGCTTTGCTGTTAATGGCATTTTTTATGACCTTATTTGATCCTTATTTATTTCGCCAAGACTTTCCTTTACTACAGAAGGTTAATACACATTCACTGCAAACGGGCTTGTTAATTTATTTTGATAATGCGGCAACTAGCCAAAAGCCTACTTGTGTTATTGATGCTATTAGTGAATTTTATCACTGTAAAAATGCCAATGTTCATCGTGGCTCGCATCAACTTAGCGCACAAGCAACCGCTGAATTTGAACAAGCGAGAAGCGTTGTTCAACAACATATTAAGGCAAAATCGGTTAATGAAATTATTTGGACTAAAGGGGCAACTGAAGCGATTAATTTAGTCGCGAACAGTTGGGGGTTAACTCAGTTAAATACGGGGGATGAAATTGTGCTCGGTTGTGCTGAGCATCATGCGAATATTGTTCCTTGGCAAATTGTTGCACAAAAAACGGGGGCGGTTATTAAAGTATTACCCCTAGATGAAACAGGACGTATAGATCAACATCAGCTAGACACTATTATTAGTGATAAAACGCGATTGGTGTGTATTAACCATATTTCTAATGTTATTGGAAAAATAAATCCGTTAACGGCAATTATTAAGCGTGCTAAGGCTGTAGGAGCATTAACCTTGGTTGATGGTGCACAAGCGTTGGCTCATGGTAGTATTAATGTTCAACAATTAGATTGTGACTTTTATGTTTTTTCTGCGCATAAAGTTTATGCCTCAATGGGGCTAGGTGTTTTATATGGTAAAGAAGAATTATTAACCGCTATGCCACCGTATCAGTTTGGTGGTGAAATGATCGAAAAAGTTACATTTAAGCAAACCACATTTAATCAATTACCTTTTAAATTTGAAGCGGGTACACCTAATGTTGCTGCTGTTATTGCCTTTGCTCAGGCACTTACGTTTATACAAAAATATCAGCAAGGGATTAATACTTATGAAAAGCAGTTAACCAATTACCTTTATTCGCAACTAAGCGCAATTGAACAAGTTAATTTTATTGTTAGCGCGTGTCCGGATATACCATTATTTTCTTTTACTATTACAGGGCATCATAATCAAGACATAGCAACTGCACTCGATAGTTATGGTATTGCCGTACGTAGTGGTCATCATTGTGCAATGCCATTAATGGAGTCTTTGGCTATTGATGGTTGTATTCGCGTGTCGCTCGCTGCCTATAATACTATTGCCGAGATAGATTTTTTTATTCAATGCTTGCAAAATATTATCAATATAGATGACAAGGCTTCATTAAAAAATCTATTGTCTTCATCAGCAGATAATACCGTAAATTTTGTTTGTAATAGTGATGATATTAAAATGTTATTCTCAGCGAGTAAAAGTTGGGATGCTCGTCATCGCGAGATCATGTTGTTAGGCAAAAAATTACCACGTTTAGCCAAAGAAAAGCGCAGTGATGACAACCTTATTCACGGCTGTGAATCATTAGCTTGGCTCGAATATGATAAAAATAGTGCAGGGCAGTTTTATTTTTATGCAGATAGTGACGCGAAAATTATTCGCGGTTTGTTAGTGATTATTTTGGCTGCTTTTTATGGTAAAACCGCAACAGAAATTAATGAGTTTGCTATTGAGGATTATTTTTCTCAATTAGGGCTTATGCAGCATCTAAGCCCGTCGCGAGGTAATGGTATTAAGGCTATTGTGGAAATGATACAAACGCTTGCTGGATTTGAGCAGTAGCTCTTTTGTCGGTCGTCACGAGCGTAGCGAGGCACGACAACTCATTTCCTTTGTAAATATTTTTTAATACTGTGAGCAACGGCAAAAAAGGCAAAGCTCGCGGTTACATGAGTTGCTGCGCCAAAGCCACTGCTACAATCTAAACGCATTGCACCACCTTCGTTGTTTGCTTGTTGTTTTGCATGACAGACTTCACCGTCAGTTGTTGGATAAGATAATTGTTCTGTTGAAAAAACCGCATCAATTGAGAATTTGCGTTTGCTAGCTTTAGCGAGATCTGCACGAGGAAAGTTATATTCGCGACGTAATTGATTTTTAACTTTAGCTAATAGTGGATCTTGATAAGTTTTACTTAAGTCACAAATTTCAATTTTACTGGGATCTGTTTGTCCACCAGCACCCCCAACAGTGATTATCGGTAACTTATTGCGCTTACAAAAAGCAATTAACGCTGATTTTATATTAACTGAGTCGATAGCATCGATCACATAACTAAATTTAGTGGTTGTTTTAAATAGCGGTGCTAAATTATCTAAAGTAACAAAATCTTCTATAGGGTTTACTTGGCATTCAGGATTAATTGCTTTAATACGCTCACTCATTACCTCAACCTTACTCATACCAATGGTATTTGTGAGGGCATGAATTTGACGGTTAGTATTACTTATACATATATCATCAAGATCTATTAAGGTGATATTGCCAATGCCATTACGAGCAAGTGCTTCTGCTACCCATGAACCAACACCACCTATGCCAACCACACAAAAATGTGCTTGTTGTAATTTAGCTAAACCATGCTGCCCATAAAGGCGAGCGATACCGCCGAAACGTAATTGATAATCTGACATAAAAATTTTAAAAAATAAGAATATGAAGGTAAATTATATAATAAAATCGCGGTTAAAACCGCTCTTACAGTAAAACAGTGATAATAAAAAAGCCGCTAATGCGGCTTTAATGATTAAAAATAAAATAAACTTAAAAGAGTTTATCTATCTTTTAATGGTGTAAATTCTCGGTTAATTTCACCTGTATATAATTGACGAGGACGACCAATTTTTTGCCCCGGTTGTGACAGCATTTCATCCCAATGACTAACCCAACCAACAGTACGAGCCATAGCAAAAATAACAGTAAACATACTGGTAGGAATGCCTATTGCTTTTAAAATAATACCTGAATAGAAATCTACATTAGGATAAAGTTTTTTAGAAACGAAATATTCATCTTCAAGTGCGATGCGTTCTAGTTCCATTGCTACATCAAGTAAAGGATCGCTAATATTTAACTCTTTTAATACATCATGACAAGTTTCACGCATTACCGTGGCACGAGGATCGAAGTTTTTATAAACACGATGACCAAAGCCCATTAAGCGGAATGGGTCATTTTTATCTTTCGCTTTAGCGATGTATTCTGGAATATGTTCAATAGAACCAATTTCTTCTAACATATTTAAACAAGCTTCGTTAGCACCACCATGAGCAGGACCCCATAATGAAGCGGCTCCAGCGGCGATACAAGCATAAGGGTTTGCGCCAGATGAACCAGCTAAACGCACTGTTGATGTTGAAGCATTTTGTTCGTGATCTGCATGTAGAATAAATATTCTATCCATTGCACGAGAAATAATAGAACTTATTTTATATTCTTCGGCAGGAACCGAGAACATCATATGCAAAAAGTTTTCTGCATAAGTTAAGTCATTACGTGGATAAACAAAAGGTTGACCTATGCTATATTTGTACGTCATCGCAGCAATAGTCGGCATTTTTGCAATGAGACGATGTGCACTACGCATACGTTGTGCGGGATCATTAATATCTAAATCACTATGATAAAATGAAGATAAAGCGCCAACAACACCACAAACCATTGCCATTGGATGTGCATCAGGTAAAAAGCCATGAAAAAAGTGAGCTAGTTTTTCATGAACCATAGTGTGATGAGTTATTTTAGCTTTAAATTCATCATATTGAGATTTAGTTGGCGCATCACCATTAAGCAAAATATAACAAACTTCTAGATAATCAGCTTTTTTGGCTAAATCATCAATAGCATAACCACGATGCTGCAATATACCTTTAGCACCGTCAATAAAAGTAATTTGAGATTCACAAGATGATGTTGCCATAAAGCCGGGATCATGAGTGAAATAGCCTGAGCTTCCTAACGTACGTATATCAATTACATCATTGCCCGCTGTTCCAGAAAGAACAGGTAATTCAATGATTTCTTTACCTTCAATACTGAGTGAGGCTTTAGTTTCAGCCATGTTTTTATTCCTCTATCGTTAACACCTAAGACTAAAATTCTAAAAAAAATGAAAATTTAGTTAAGTTTTGTGAATATAAAATTATAGGCATTTTACTCTAAAACACACCTATAAAGTCAATTTAAATCTATATCAGTGTTGTGAATAGTCACTATACACAAATATGGCGGTTAATAATTAATCGCAAGCCTTTAAAAATACAAGGAATTCGACATTCCTTATTTGTAATTCTGCTATCTGCTCTATATAATCAAGAAGGTTTATCTTTATTTTGTTAGATTTAACAAGCATATTGTTATTATAAAGCATAAATTCGTAGGGGGTTACTCTTAAAACTTGATTTCGGTCAATTAGAGTAGCAAAAAATAAAGTTGAAGACTAATATATTCAAAGACTTTGAATATAACTTAGAACTCTTTAGGCAACAATCGTGAAAAAACAACGTCCAGTAAACCTCGACCTGACTACAATAAAAATGCACGCTGCAGCCAATGCTTCTATTTTACACCGTGTTTCTGGTGTTATTATGGCATTTGCTATAGGTATTTTATTGTGGACTCTATCTATATCATTATCTTCTGCTGAAGGATTTGCTCAAGTAAAATCATTACTTGACGGCGTATTCTTTAAAATTATCATGCTAGGAATTATTTCGGCACTGAGTTATCACTTACTTGGCGGCATTCGTCATATATTTATGGACTTAGGGCATTTTGAAGAATTAGATTCTGGTAATGCTACCGCCAAATTAATTATGGCACTTTGGTTAATATTCACTATTTTAGCAGGGGTTTGGTTATGGTAAACAATGCTGCAACTGTAGGCCGAACTGGCGTACATGATTTTATTTTAATAAGAACAAGCGCAATTGTTCTCACGCTTTATACCTTATTTATCGCATATTTCTTTATTAGCACATCTGAAGTAACTTATGCTGTATGGCATGGTTTCTTTGCTAACATGGGTGTTAAGATTTTTACCATGCTAGCGCTTATTTCATTATTAATTCATCTTTGGATTGGTATTTGGCAAGTATTATCTGATTATGTAAAACCTGCATTTTTACATGGCGTTTTTGGCGCATCTAAAAATATAGAACCGGGTTTTGTTCGCGGTGTTTTACAATTTATTTTAACTATTCTTGTGCTTGTTTATTTTTTTGCAGGCGCTTTAATTGTGTGGGGTGTATAAGTGAACGTTCCAGTAAGAGAATTTGACGCCATCGTAATTGGCGCAGGTGGCGCAGGTATGCGCGCTGCATTAGCTATATCAAAGTCAGGCAAATCTTGTGCTTTGATCTCAAAAGTATTTCCAACTCGCTCACACACTGTTTCTGCTCAAGGTGGTATTACCGTTGCTTTAGGTAATGCCCATGAAGATGACTGGCAAGAGCATATGTATGACACCGTTAAAGGCTCAGACTTTATTGGCGATCAAGATGCGATTGAATATATGTGTTCAACAGGGCCTGAAGCCATAATAGAATTAGAAAAAATGGGATTGCCTTTTTCTCGTTTTGACAATGGTAAAATTTATCAACGCCCATTTGGCGGTCAATCACGCCATTTTGGTGGTGAACAAGCCGCACGTACAGCGGCTGCCGCTGATAGAACAGGCCATGCTTTATTACATTTGTTGTATCAACAAAATGTAAAAAATAAAACCAATGTTTACAGTGAATGGTATGCATTAGATTTAGTAAAAAATGATGATGGTGTTGTTGTTGGTACTACGGCTATTTGTATTGAAACAGGTGAAGTAGTTTACTTTAAAGCGCGAGCAACGGTTATGGCAACAGGAGGGGCAGGTCGTATATTTTCATCGACTACTAACGCTCACATTAACACGGGTGACGGTGTTGGTATGGTCTTACGTGCTGACATTGGCGTACAAGACATGGAAATGTGGCAATTTCACCCAACAGGTATTGCTGGTGCTGGTGTATTAGTAACCGAAGGCTGTCGTGGTGAAGGTGGTTATCTGTTAAATAAAGATGGCGAGCGTTTTATGGAACGTTATGCACCTAATGCTAAAGATTTAGCCTGTCGTGACGTTGTTGCTCGTTCAATGATGACAGAAATAATTGAAGGACGTGGTTTTGACGGTCCTTTAGGTCCACATCTTAAACTTAAATTAGATCATTTAGGCCGCGAAACCTTGAACAAACAGCTTCCTGGCGTTTGTGATTTATCGAAAACATTTGCTCATATTGATCCAGCAGAAGAACCGATCCCCGTAGTACCAACGTGTCATTATCAAATGGGGGGTATTCCTACCAACATTCATGGACAAGCAATTCGTCTTGATGATGAAGGTAATGACCATATTGTTGACGGTTTATTTGCGGTTGGTGAATGTGCTAGTGTATCTGTTCATGGTGGTAATCGCTTAGGGGGTAATTCATTACTTGATATCGTGGTCTTTGGTCGTTCTGCGGGTAATTTCTTAGGAACTTACTTAAATGATGCGGGTGAATCAAAAGCGGCTTCTAGTTCAGATTTAGAACAAAGCTTATCACGCTTAAATCGTTGGGAAACCAGTGAAAAAGGTGAAGATCCAGTACAAATTCGTAAAGATATGCAGCATTGTATGCAAATTCACTTCTCGGTATTCCGTGAAGGTGAAACGATGGCAAAAGGTCTTACTGAATTAACTGAAATTCGCGAACGTTTGAAAATAGCAAAATTAGACGATAAATCATCTGATTTTAATACTCAGCGTATTGAATGTTTAGAGCTTGATAACATGATGGAAACCGCTATTGCTTCAGCTCATGCGGCTAACTTTCGTACTGAATCTCGTGGTGCTCATTCTCGTGTTGATTTCCCTGATCGTGATGATGAAAACTGGTTATGTCACAGTATTTATCAACCTTCATCTGAGTCAATGACACGTCGCAGTGTTAATTTTTCACCGAAAATGCGTGATGCGTTCATGCCATTTGACCGTCATTACTAAGGAGCATTATCATGAAACAAGTTTTTTCTATCTATCGTTATAATCCAGATGTTGATGATGCACCTCATATGAAAGATTATGAGCTTGAAGTACCTGAAGGTTCTGACTTAATGGTGCTTGATGCACTTATTTTATTAAAAGAACAAGATCCAACGTTATCATTTCGTCGTTCATGCCGTGAAGGTGTGTGTGGTAGTGACGGTTTAAATATGAATGGTAAAAATGGTTTAGCTTGTATTACGCCATTATCAGACCTTAAAGCGAGCAAAATCATCTTACGTCCGTTACCTGGTTTACCGGTGATTCGCGATCTGGTTATTGATTTGTCACAATTTTATCAGCAATATGAAAAAATTAAGCCATACTTGATTGATGATGGTAATGAACCTCCAGCACGTGAATATTTACAATCACCGGCTGAGCGTGAAAAACTAGATGGTTTATATGAGTGTATTTTATGTGCTTGTTGTTCAACCTCTTGTCCTTCATTTTGGTGGAACCCTGATAAATTTATCGGTCCAGCAGGTTTGTTACACGCTTATCGCTTTTTAATTGATTCGCGTGATACGGCAACTGAAGAACGTTTAGATGGTTTACAAGATTCTTATAGTGTATTTCGTTGTCATGGTATTATGAACTGTATTGATGTTTGTCCAAAAGGGCTAAACCCAACTAAAGCCATAGGTCATATCAAGTCAATGTTATTAAAAAGGGCGGTTTAATCGTTACCATTAACGATTAAAGTGCTCAGTATTTAAAATCAAGGATAAAGTAAATTATTTTGTCCTTGATTTTTCTACGATGATTATAGTAGTTTAGTTAAGTTTTATTTATTGGGTAGTTATTTATAATTAACGTCAAGTTAACTATAGTAATTACATTTGTTTTTTGTTGCTTTTTACCCTAGAAAAGGAACTAGCAATGCCTGAAAGTACCATGAAGGCTTGGACAGAGTCTTCTTATTTAAGTGGCGCAAACGCGACTTATATCGAAGAATTATACGAATTATATTTGGAAAATGCGCAGTCTGTGTCCCCACAGTGGCGAGAATTTTTTCAAAACCTCCCAAAAATTGAAGGTGCTGATGTTGAATATAAACATTCTGAAATTCGTGATGAATTTAAAGCATTAGCAAAATTACCTGCAGCTCAGGTTATTATCTCTAGTGATGGTGATAATAAGCAAGTAAAAGTATTACAACTCATTAACTCATTTCGTTTTCGTGGTCATCAAAACGCTAATTTAGATCCATTAGGTTTATGGCAGCGTGAGCAGGTACGTGATTTGCAACTTGCTCATCATGATTTATCTGAAAATGATTTTGACAAAGAATATAAAGTTGGTTCTCTAGCCGTAGGTCAAGAATCAATGAAGCTTGGCGAGCTATATGAAACACTAAAAACCACCTATTGTGGTTCTATTGGTGCTGAATATATGCACATTACCTCAACAGATGAAAAGCGCTGGTTACAACAACGCATAGAATCGGTCAAAGCGCAGGCAAAACTCTCTAAAGGTGAAAAAGTTGAAGTCTTAAAGGGGCTAATTGCGGCTGATGGTATTGAAAAATATTTAGGTGCAAAGTTTCCTGGTGCTAAACGCTTTTCACTCGAAGGCGGTGATGCTTTAGTTCCTATGTTAAAAGAGCTAATAAACCGCGCTGGTATGCATGGCACTAAAGAAGTAGTTATTGGCATGGCGCATCGCGGGCGTTTAAATGTGCTAGTTAATGTCATGGGGAAAAACCCAGCTAAATTATTTGATGAATTTAGTGGCAAGCATGACGATTTATTAGGTTCTGGTGATGTGAAATATCATCAAGGTTATTCTTCTGACTTTTTAACGCCAGGTGGTAATGTTCATTTAGCACTCGCTTTTAACCCTTCGCATCTTGAAATTGTGAATCCCGTGGTTATAGGGTCAGTACGTGCGCGTTTAGATCGACGTGATGATGAGCAAGGAGATTTAGTTTTACCTATTACGATTCATGGTGATTCAGCAATTGCTGGTCAAGGTGTTGTACAAGAAACCTTTAATATGTCGCAAACGCGCGCATTTAAAGTGGGTGGTACAGTGCGCATTGTGACTAATAATCAGGTAGGTTTTACCACTTCAAATCCTCAAGATACGCGCTCTACAGAATATTGTACCGATATTGCTAAGATGGTACAGGCTCCTATTTTTCACGTAAATTCAGATGATCCTGAAGCGGTTATTTTAGTCACGCAAATGGCTTTAGATTATCGTAATAAATTTAAGCGTGATGTCGTTATCGATTTGGTTTGTTATCGTCGCCATGGTCACAATGAAGCCGATGAACCAAGTGCAACTCAGCCGATTATGTATAAAGTGGTTAAAAAGCATCCTGTGCCACGTCAAATTTATGCAGATAAATTAATTGCTGAAAAAAGTATTACCAGTGATGAATCTGCATTATTAACTGCAACTTATCGTAAATTACTCGATGAAGGACAATGTACTGTAGAGCAATGGCGTCCGATGACAGGGCATTCTGTTGATTGGACTCCTTATATTGGTCATAACTGGGATGATGATTATAATAAAGCAATACCCATAGCCGATTTAAAAGTGCTTGCTGCTAAGGTTTGTCATGTTCCTGATGGTTACCCTTTACAGTCGAGAGTTAAAAAGATTTATGATGATCGCGCCAAAATGGCTCGTGGTGAAAAATCACTCGATTGGGGGATGGCCGAAAATTTAGCTTATGCGTCAATTGTTGAATTAGGTAGACGAGTACGTTTTACTGGTCAAGATGCTGGTCGTGGTACCTTTTTTCATCGTCATGCTGTTTTACATAATCAAGATGATGGTAGTACCTATTTACCATTGCAAAATATAGCCGATGACCAAGGACCTTTTGATATATATGATTCAGTACTTTCAGAAGTTTCAGTTTTAGCGTTTGAATATGGATATACAACGGCCGAGCCAGAAGGTTTAACTATTTGGGAAGCTCAGTTTGGTGATTTTGCTAACTGTGCACAAGTCGTCTTTGATCAATTTATTAGTTCGGGCGAACAAAAATGGGGACGTTTATGTGGTTTAACTGTTTTATTACCTCATGGTTTTGAAGGTCAAGGGCCTGAGCATTCATCAGCAAGACTAGAACGTTATTTACAGTTGTGTGCCGATCATAATATGCAAGTTTGTGTACCATCAACACCGGCACAAGTTTTTAATATGTTGCGTCGTCAAGTGGTGCGTCCTATGCGTCGTCCATTAATCGTTATGTCACCTAAATCATTATTGCGTCACCCATTAGCGGTTTCTTCATTAGAAGACTTAGCCAGTGGTGAATATAAAAATGTAATTGGTGAAATTGATGATATTAAATCAAGTGATGTTAAACGTGTGGTGTTCTGTAGTGGTAAAGTTTATTACGAGTTATTAGAACAACGTCGTAAAAACGAACAAACTGATGTTGCTATTGTTCGTGTTGAGCAGCTTTATCCATTCCCTGAAAAAGAAATGGCAGAGATTTTAAAAGATTATCAACATGTAGAGCAATTTGTTTGGTGTCAAGAAGAGCCACAAAACCAAGGTGCTTGGTATTGCTCACAGCATCATTTTAGAAATGCTATACCTAAAGGGAATTACTTAACATATGCAGGACGTAGTGCTTCGGCAGCACCCGCTGTTGGCTATATGTCTGAACATGTTAAAGAACAACAAGCACTGGTTAATGATGCATTAACTGTTGAATAATTTGTAGTATAAATTTTGCGTTGAAGCTCTATATTTATTAGAGTTTTATGATAAAAAGAATGTAAGTAAGGAATAAATAAATGACAACCGAAATTAAGGTTCCTGTATTACCTGAATCTGTCGCCGATGCAACCGTGGCAACTTGGCATGTAAAAGTGGGTGACAAAGTTACTCGTGATCAAAATCTTGTTGATATCGAAACAGATAAAGTTGTACTAGAAGTTGTGGCTATCGAAGATGGTGTGATCACAGAAATAATTCAAGATGAAGGTGCTACTGTACTTGGTGAGCAAGTTATTGCCATTTTATCATCAAGTGCATCAGCGACTGATGAGAGTGCAACGCCGACAACAGCACCTGTTGCTGAAACCGCAACTACAGGAAAAGTTATAGATATTGTAGTGCCTGTATTACCTGAATCTGTTGCCGATGCAACAATTGCTACTTGGCATGTTGCTGAAGGTGACAGTGTTAGTGTTGATCAAAACTTGGTTGATATTGAAACTGATAAAGTTGTACTTGAAGTTGTTGCTCAAGACAATGGCGTCATAGGTAAAATTATCCATGGCGAAGGTGATACCGTTTTAGGTGAGCAAAAAATTGGCGAATTAAATGCGGGTGCAGCTGCATCTGCCGCTGTTGTTGCAACAGAAAACGTTAGTTCAGGTGATGAACTTGCTAGCCCATCAGTTCGTCGATTAATGACTGAAAAAGGTTTATCAGCAAGCGATGTTAAAGGAACTGGCAAAGGTGGTCGTATTTCAAAAGAAGATGTTGAAGCGGCAATTGCTAATAAAGGCGCGGCTAAAGCTGCACCTAAAGCCGCGGCACCTGCTAGTGCGCCTGCAGTACAAGCGGTTGGTGAACGTACTCAAAAACGTGTTCCTATGACACGATTACGTAAAACCATTGCCACGCGTTTATTAGAAGCAAAAAATTCAACTGCCATGTTAACAACGTTTAATGAAGTTAACATGAAACCTATTATGGATTTACGCAAACAATATAAAGACTTATTTGAAAAAACGCATGATACTCGTTTAGGCTTTATGTCATTTTATGTAAAAGCTGTGGTGGAAGCACTAAAACGTTTTCCTGGTGTCAATGCCTCAATTGACGGCGATGATATTGTTTATCATAACTTTTTTGATATATCTATTGCCGTATCAACACCACGTGGTTTAGTAACACCAGTATTGCGTGATGCAGATCAAATGAGCATGGCAGGTGTTGAAAATGGTATTCGCAATTTAGCCATTAAAGGTCGTGATGGTAAGTTATCAATTGATGATATGACGGGTGGTAATTTCACTATTACCAACGGTGGTGTATTTGGTTCATTATTATCAACCCCTATTTTAAATTTACCACAAGCGGCTATTTTAGGAATGCATAAAATACAAGACAGACCTATGGCGGTTAACGGTAAGGTTGAAATTTTACCTATGATGTATTTGGCTCTTTCTTATGACCATAGGTTAATTGACGGTAAAGAATCTGTAGGCTTTTTGGTAACAATTAAAGAGTTATTAGAAGATCCTACTCGTTTATTATTAGATATCTAATAAATTCACAAAATTTGCCTAATTATACTAAAGTTTAGTATTTTTACACTTTAGTAAAGTGAGCATAGTGGGTATAATTCCCACACTTTTCATTGGTAGCCCAGATCTTATTTTTTGGTTTAAGAAAAAGATTAAAGGCTACCATTTTATTTACAGATAAATGGATAAAACACCATGAATTTGCACGAGTATCAAGCGAAGCAATTATTCGCTGAATATGGTTTACCAGTTTCTGAAGGTTTCGCTTGCGATACCCCTCAAGAAGCTGCCGAAGCTGCTGACAAAATTGGCGGCGATATGTGGGTTGTTAAAACTCAAGTACACGCAGGTGGTCGCGGTAAAGCTGGCGGTGTTAAGCTAGTTAAAACTAAAGACGAAATTAAAGAGTTTGCTCAACATTGGTTAGGTAAAAACTTAGTTACTTATCAAACAGATGAAAATGGTCAGCCCGTTGCTAAAATTTTAGTAGAAAGCTGTACTGATATTGCTAACGAATTATACTTAGGTGCTGTTGTTGACCGTGGCTCTCGTCGAGTTGTATTTATGGCGTCTACTGAAGGCGGCGTTGAAATTGAAAAAGTTGCTGAAGAAACGCCAGAGTTAATTCACAAAGCTGAAATTGATCCATTAGTCGGTCCTCAACCTTATCAAGCTCGTGAGTTAGGCTTTAAATTAGGTTTAAACGCTACGCAATTAAAGCAATTTGTGAAGATCTTTATGGGTCTTGGTAAAATGTTTGAAGATTTCGATTTTGCCTTATTAGAAATTAACCCGTTAGTTATTACTGACGAAGGTAATCTTCATTGTTTAGATGGTAAAATTGGTATTGATGGTAATGCACTATATCGCCAACCTAAAATTCGTGAAATGCACGATCCATCACAAGAGGATGAACGTGAAGCACATGCAGCGCAATGGGAACTTAACTACGTAGCCCTTGATGGGACGGTAGGTTGTATGGTTAACGGTGCAGGCCTTGCAATGGGCACAATGGATATCGTTAATTTACACGGTGGAAAACCAGCTAACTTTTTAGATGTTGGCGGTGGCGCAAACAAAGAACGTGTTTCAGAAGCATTCAAAATAATTTTATCTGACGATAATGTTAAAGCTGTTTTAGTTAACATTTTTGGTGGCATTGTTCGTTGTGACATGATTGCTGAAGGTATTATTGGAGCGGTTAAAGAAGTAGGCGTGAAAGTGCCAGTTGTTGTACGTTTAGAAGGTACAAATGCTGAATTAGGCCGTGAAGTTCTTAAAAATTCTGGCTTAGATATTATTGCTGCTGAGTCATTAACCGATGCTGCGACTAAAGTTGTAGCGGCTGCGGAGGGCAATGCATAATGTCTGTATTAATTAATAAAGATACTAAAGTTATCTGTCAAGGTTTTACGGGTGGTCAAGGTACTTTCCATTCAGAACAAGCAATTGAGTATGGTACACAAATGGTTGGTGGTGTATCACCAGGCAAAGGCGGTCAAACGCATTTAGGTTTACCTGTATTTAACACCGTGCGTGAAGCCGTAGAAGCAACTGGTGCAACAGCAACCGTTATCTATGTACCAGCACCATTTTGTAAAGATGCAATTTTAGAAGCGATTGACGCAGGTATTGAGCTTATCGTTACTATTACTGAAGGTATTCCTACTTTAGATATGGTTGACGTTAAAGTAAAACTTGAGCAAACAGGCGTTCGTATGATCGGCCCTAACTGCCCAGGTGTTATTACTCCGGGTGAAACTAAAATTGGTATTATGCCCGGTCACATTCACAAACCGGGTAAAGTTGGTATTGTTTCGCGCTCTGGTACATTAACGTACGAAGCGGTTAAACAAACGACTGATGCTGGTTTTGGCCAATCTACTTGTGTTGGTATTGGTGGCGACCCTATTCCGGGTACTAACTTTATTGACGTATTGGAAATGTTCCAAAACGATCCTCAAACTGAAGCGATTGTAATGATCGGTGAAATTGGCGGAACAGCTGAAGAAGAAGCGGCTGAATACATTAAAGCGAATGTTACTAAACCTGTAGTATCTTACATTGCGGGTGTTACCGCACCTGCTGGTAAGCGTATGGGTCACGCGGGTGCAATTATCGCTGGTGGTAAAGGTACTGCTGATGAAAAATTTGCAGCATTAGAAGCGGCTGGTGTTAAAACAGTTCGTTCTTTAGCTGACATTGGTGTAGCGCTTAAAGAGAAAACAGGTTGGTAGTCAATTACTCTTGATTACAAAGTTATTTTTATGAAAAACTAGGTTAGTCTCTTTAGTCATTAAGAATAAACTGTTTTATCTAATAAAAACCCACACTATCAATTAGATAGTGTGGGTTTTTTGTATCATACGATCCTGAATCGATATTTACTTTAATCTCTTATTTATTTGAAAAATCAGTTAAGTTTTATCTAGTAATAGCAACTGGGTTAATAAATAAAATCTCTTCACACATTAAAATTAAAGTTCAAAATAATCAAACACTGTAAAACTCATCTATTGTCGTTATTGGCCATACCTACACAAGAATTTTTGTAATTAAACATTAATAAATTATTTTTGTTATTTTCTTGCTTTATCAGGATCTTGTCATATATTTAAAGTTATGAAATTTATCTGCTTTAGGGGTTTTATTAATTTTATTAGGTAATTTAAAAAAACCAACAAAGATTTTTTATAGATAAAATATGGATACAATTAGATGACAAAAACTAATAGAAACACCCACAAGGATGCTGACAAAACTGCAATACCACAAAAACCTTGTAAACAAAATACAGTTAAAACAACCTCTGCTATTATCAAATTACCCGAAGAGTTAACTATTGCACAGGTAGAGTCGTTTAGAGTTGACGTTATAGATTTGATTGAAAATCATAATGAATTATCCATAGACGATAGTGAAATTGTGCGTATAGATACGACAGGCACACAGTTAATTATTGCTATTGTGAACCATATATCATCCCTTAAAAAAACATTTAACTGGCAGTGTAGTGCTAATTGCATTCAAGAGAGTATTAAACAACTAGGTATAAATGAGACTATTTTAAACCAGTATTTAGCGACTTAAATATTTTTTGATAATTAATATAATTAAAGTTATATATTATAATAAAAACAAGACTAATAAGAGGAAAGTATTATGACCAAAATACTGGTTGTTGATGATTCAAATTCAATTAGAGATATGGTTAATTTTACCTTAAAAAGTGCAGGTTACGACACCCAAGATGCTCGTGATGGTCAAGAAGGTTTAAATAAAGCGAAAGCTAGCTCGTTCGATTTGGTGATAACCGATGTTAATATGCCAATTATGGATGGCATCACCTTATGTCAAGAATTACGAAAATTACCTAATTTTAAATTTACACCTATTTTAATGTTAACCACTGAAAGTTCTGGAGAAATGAAATTAAAAGGTAAGGCTGCTGGTGCAACGGGATGGTTAGTTAAACCCTTTAACCCTGAAAAATTATTGGCAACCATTAAGCGTGTTGTTCGTTAATTTTGAACAACTATTTTGATAAAAATCGCGATTATAGACTATTAATTAGGCAGCAAGTATGAGTATAGATTTATCACAATTTATTCCGAGTTTTTTAGAAGAAAGCTTTGAAGGGCTTGAATTAATGGAATCTAGTTTGCTGAACTTAGAGGCAGGCGACAATGAAACTATTCATTCTATTTTTCGGGCCGCTCACTCCATAAAAGGAGGTGCAGGTACTTTTGGTTTTTATAAAGTGACTGAATTTACTCATTTAGTCGAGACTTTACTTGATGAAATGCGTGATGGTCGTCGTGAAATAGTACAAAGTGATGTTGAGATTTTATTAGGTGCGGTTGATTGTATTCGCTTATTAATTGAATCAGCTCGAGACGAAAAAGAATGTGATGATGAAAAAATCATACAAACCTCTAAGTTATTATCTCAAACATTACACAATGAAAATACTACTGAAAGGTCTGAAGAAAGCATAGATCAAAACCTTAATAGTGATACTTCTGATGAAGCACCACGTCATCATTGGAACATTGAATTTTTGCCCGAACATCAACTAGTACAAACAGGCAATGATCCCTTATTACTGTTTAATGCTCTCGCTGAGTTGGGAGAATTATCAGTACAAGCTAATGTTGATAATTTACCTCCGTTAACGGATATGTGCGCTGAAGAATTATACTTACAGTGGCAATTAACCTTAGTGTCGTCTTGTAGTGAACAAGAAATAGAAGAAGTATTTGAATGGGTTGAGGATGAATGCCAACTTAATATATCTGAGCTTGATACGCTAAATAAAGAAAATAACAATCAAACACCAGTAACAATCGCTAGTGAGAATCAAGTTGCTGATAGTACTCAATTTTATTTACAAAATACGACACCCGAAACACCCAAAGAGATTAAAAATTCATCCTCTAAGAACAGTTCGACTGAAAAAACAGCGGCTAAAAAAGTTGAAGTTAGTTCAATTAGAGTCGGAGTTGATAAAGTTGATAGCTTAATCAATTTAGTAGGTGAATTGGTGATCACTCAATCTATGCTATCAGAATTAGGCAATGATTTTAATCTTGATAAGGTTGAGCGTTTAAATGCAGGTTTAGAGCAATTATTACAAAACACCAAAGAATTACAAGAAAGTGTTATGCGTATTCGTATGTTGCCAATAAGTTTTGCTTTCAATCGTTTTCCGCGCTTAATACATGATTTATCTAAAAAAACAGGAAAATCTATAGAACTGATTATTAAAGGTGAGCAAACCGAACTTGATAAAACAGTCATGGAACAAATAGGTGATCCACTGGTACATTTAGTCCGAAATGCAGCCGATCATGGTATAGAAACGGCAGAAGTTCGTCTTGCGAACGGTAAACCTGAGCAAGGAACGATTACCTTAGATGCTTATCATCAAGGTGGAAATATTGTTATCGAAATTAATGATGATGGTGGTGGTATCGATCGACAAGCGGTATTAAATAAAGCAAAAGAAAAAGGAATTGTTGATGCTAATGCTACGTTAACTGACGCTCAAGTCTTTGATTTATTATTTGAACCGGGTTTTTCAACCGCCAAAGAAGTCAGTGATATTTCAGGACGAGGTGTAGGCATGGATGTTGTAAAACGCAATATTCAATCACTAGGCGGTCGTATTCAAGTTGAATCACAGCAAGGTAAAGGTAGCACCTTTAGAGTTCATTTACCCTTAACTTTAGCTATTTTAGATGGGCAATTAGTACGAGTTGGTCGTGAAGTGTACATAATTCCACTCATTTCAATTGTTGAATCACTGCAAGTTCAAAACGAGCTCATTAATCGTGTGTCAGGCGATATGGTGCTATATCGCTTGCGTGACGATAATGTTCCTGTACTTCCTGTTTATCAATTATTTAATTTACCTGCGAATAATACTGAGCTCAGTAACGCTTTATTAGTTGTCGTAGAAGCTGACGGACAAAAGGTTGGTTTAATGGTTGATGATTTGCTCGCACAACAGCAAGTGGTGATCAAAAGCTTAAAAGATAACTATCAACAAGTTGAGGGTATTTCTGGCGCGACAATACTTGGTGATGGTTCAGTCGCGATGATTTTAGATATTCCCGGCATGATTAATATTGCCCTGCAAAAAGCTCAATACGAGCAAAAACAACTTGAGCAGGAGGTCATGTAATGAACATTCAAACATTAGCAAGTGAAATACCAGAGCAAGGTGAACAATCGCTTGAGGGGATCGATTTTATCACCAGTGGTGATCAATATTTAACCTTTCTGTTATCACAAGAGCAATATTGTATTGATATTTTATGTGTTGAAGAAATACGGAGTTGGGAAAATCCTACCAAAATACCTAATGCACCTGATTATGTTAAAGGGGTTATTAATATGCGCGGCGTTATTGTTCCGATCATAGACTTACGACAAAAATTTAATATTGGTGAAGCAATTTATAGCGAAACTACCGTTGTTATTGTACTGACTATTGAATCACCAGAGGCAACTAAAACCATTGGTTTTGTTGTTGATGCGGTTTCTGATGTACTTAATGTAGAACAACAAGAAATAAAACCAGCACCTCCTTTTGGTGGTTGTATATCTCCTCATTATATTGATGGTTTAGTTAATGTTGGTGATAAAGTGGTGACATTACTTAACGTACAAGCAATGCAAGTGATAGAAGCTCATCAGCTTAACTAGTAGACAAAGGATAAAAACGGATCATGATTGAAAATGAACAAGAATATTTAACCTTTGTACTTAATGGTGAAGAGTATGGCGTGGATATTTTATGCGTACAAGAGATTAGAGTATGGAGTGGCGTCACCGAATTACCGAATAAACCTGCTTATATAAAAGGGGTTATTAATCTACGTGGCGTTATTATTCCTATTATTGATTTGCGCCAACGTTTTGGTCAGGAGCCATTAGAATATAATGATAAAACCGTCACTATAATCTTAAAAACTCAAGATCAAACCGATCCCATGGTAGTTGGTGTTATTGTTGATGCTGTTTCAGAAGTTTACAAATTAAATAGTCGTTCTATTAGAAAAGCCCCGTCGTTTGGTAACAATATAGAGGGATGTTTTTTAAAAGGATTAGCTAATGTTGATAATAAATTAATTATTTTATTAGACAGCAGTACCTTACTCAATCAAGACGATTTATATCGTGCTGAACCAACATCAAAAATCGCTGCAACACAAGATGAAAGCAATATAAATAATTAAAAATAGAGTTTATATACGTAAATTTAATACTAATAAATGGAAGTAAGCTATGACACCGAAACAAATAACCTTAGTTCAAGAAAGTTGGCAAAAAGTGTTACCTATAGCACCACAAGCAGCGGAAATCTTTTATGACACCTTATTTGAACTTGATCCAAAATTAAAGTCGTTATTTAAAGATAATATTACCGATCAAGGTAATAAATTTATGACGATGTTAGATACTGCTGTTAAATTATTAAACTCACCCGATAAACTTATCCCCGCAGTACAAAAACTAGGAATTCGCCATGTCGATTATGGCGTAAAAAAATCACATTACGATACCGTAGGTAAAGCCCTTTTAATTACTTTAGAAAAAGGCTTAGGTGATGATTTTACAGTGCCAGTAAAACGTGCTTGGACAGCAATATATAAAGTACTAGCAACAACCATGATAGAAGCGGCAAGCACGGTTAAATCAACCACAACTAAACAAACAAAAGAGTTAGCTATGGATACGAAAACATCAAGTCAAACAAGCGATTTAGCCGTACGGTTACAAGGCGCATTAGATCAATCTGGTACTGCATTTATGATGATCGATAGGGATTTTAATATAACTTATGCAAATGCCTCAACATTAGCCTTGCTTGAAAAATATGAACAGACATTTCAAAAAAAATGGCCTAATTTTAAAGCCGATAAAAATGCCATTATTGGATCGAATATAGATGTTTTTCATGCTAATCCTGCGCACCAGAGAAAAATGTTAAGTGACCCCAACAATTTACCTTATACAACAGATATTCATATAGAAGAGTTAACTTTTGAGTTAAATGTTACTGCAATAATGGATGCTAACAATAATTATATAGGCAACTCTTTAGAATGGTCTGATGTGACTCAAATTAGAGCAAGAGAAATTGAAGTTGGTCGTTTAAGCTCAGCTGTAGAAGGAATGACGACGAATATGATGATGGCAGATACTCAAGGCAATATTGTTTATGCAAACCCTGCGGTCATTAAAATGTTAAAACGTCGAGAGCAACAATTACAAACTGTATTAACCTCTTTTAGTATTGATACTTTGGTCGGCAGTAATTTTGATAGCTTTCACCGTAATCCCGCACATCAACAAAATTTATTAGGTGATCCAGAAAACCTACCTTATCAAGCCGAAATTACGGTAGCTGGTTTAGTCTTTAACTTAACGGCTATCGCCTTATTAGATGATAACGGTAACCATTTAGGTACCGCTGTGCAATGGGTAGATTTAACCGAAGAAAAAGATGCCCAAAATCAAGTTGAAGAATTAATTAGAGCTGCGGTGGAAGGTAAACTTGAAAACAGAATAGATACCTCTAATTATCAAGGTTTTATGAAAGATTTAGGGGAAAGTATTAATAGCTTAATGGACGCGGTTGTAGCACCAACGCGTGACGCTATTAATGTTGCACAAGCCTTAGCTAACGGTGATTTAACAAAAAAAATGGATGGTGAATATGAGGGAGACTTTTTAGCCTTAGCCGAAGCTATGAATGGCTCGATAGAAACCTTAGAAAATATGGTTGATGAGATAAAAAGTGCTTCAACAAATGTTTTTGATAGCGCAAGAGAAATTGCCGAGGGTAATAGTGAGTTAAGTCACCGTACCGAATCGCAAGCATCAAGCCTTGAAGAAACGGCTTCTGCTATGGAAGAATTGACCAGCACTGTACAACAAAATGCAGAAAACTCTACCGAAGCAAGTAAATTAGCTGAATCGGTTATGACTAAAGCTAATAATGGTGGTGATGTGGTTAAAACGGCCATAGAGGCGATGAGTGATATAAATAAATCGAGTAAGAAAATAGCCGATATTATTAGTGTTATTGATGAAATTGCTTTTCAAACTAATTTATTAGCTTTAAATGCTGCGGTAGAAGCAGCAAGAGCAGGAGAGCAAGGTCGAGGTTTTGCCGTTGTTGCTGCTGAAGTGCGTAACTTAGCACAACGTAGTGCTGGGGCGGCAAAAGAAATTAAAGGGTTAATCAATGACAGTGTTGATGCGGTTGGTCAAGGCACTAAACTAGTGGATGAAACAGGACAAACCTTTACGGAATTAGTTAACGCAATTAATGAAGTGAGTAGCATGATTGCCGATATAGATAATGCAGGCAAAGAACAGTCGGCTGGTATTGGTGAAGTCAGTGCGGCAGTGAGTCAAATGGATGAAATGACGCAACAAAATGCGGCATTAGTAGAAGAAGCAGCTGCTTCAAGTAAATCAATGGAAGAGCAGGCACAGTTATTGTTAGAGCAAGTGAGTTTTTTTAATAATGGGGATGAAGTTATTGAAGAAGTGTCCTCGCCAGTAAATCAAATCATTGCTAAAAAAGCACCGACAGAAATTAAACGCCCGCCATCTCGTCTTGATAATCGCAAAGTGAGCCGCCAAGTTATCTCGTCAGATCAAGAGTGGGAGGAGTTTTAGCGTATTAATATGACTTATACAAGAAATGATAAAAGCTCATTAAGCGAAAAAGACTTTCAATTTATATGTGATTTTGTTTATGAGCGTTCAGGTATTGTTTTAGCTGACAATAAACGAGAAATGGTTTATCGACGTTTTACTCGTATTATTCGAGAGCGAAAACTAACGGCTTTTAGTGAGTATTGTGATTTATTACGAAAAAAACCAGAGCAAGAAGAAAATTATTTTATTAATGCAATAACAACTAATTTAACCAGTTTTTTTCGTGAGCAACATCATTTTGATTATTTAAAAGCGCATGAAATACCTAAATTACTCAAAGATAATGCAGTCAATAAACGTATTAGAGTGTGGTCAAGTGCTAGCTCTACAGGAGAAGAACCTTACAGTTTAGCGATGACTTTTTTAGAAGCAATGCCTAATGATATCGAGCAATGGGATATAAAAATACTCGCAACAGATATTGACAGTAATGTATTAGAGACATGTAAAGTAGGTATTTATGACAGCAAAAAATTAGGTGATTTATCAGAAGATTATAAAAAGAAATATTTTCATAAAGGACTAGGTGAAAGTAACCGTAATAAATATAGGGTGGATCAAAAATTAACGCAGCTGATAACGTTTAAACAGCTTAATTTATTGCATGAATGGCCAATGAAAGGTCCTTTTGATGTGATTTTTTGCCGAAATGTCATCATTTATTTTGATAAACCAACTCAGCAAGAATTATTTGCTCGCTATTATCAAATGTTAAAACCTGGAGGGTTATTAATGTTAGGTCATAGTGAAAGTTTAGGGGACTTTCAACAATACTTTGATAATGTCGGTAGAACAATATTTCGTAAACCATATTAACTATTGAACTAAAATAAAGGTTGAATTAATTAATGTTAAAAAAGCAAGCACAGCAAAGGGTTATTGAATGTAAAAGTAAATGCTTGCCTGAATTTGATCATATTAATCACTACTGGGATCGACAAAAAAAAGTTGTTATAGCTAAAATTTTACCGGGTGAATTTTATATGACCTCGCAAAAAATGGCGATAGCAACAACATTAGGCTCTTGTGTGTCAGCTTGTATTTGGGATGAAACAATAGGTTTAGGTGGTATGAATCACTTTATGCTGCCATTAACAACACAAGAAGTACATGAAGTTAATTGGGGACAGCGCGGTTTATTAAGTGATGCAACCCGTTATGGAAATTTCGCCATGGAACACTTAATTAATATGATTTTAATTCATGGTGGTCACCGTAAAAATTTATGCGCTAAGGTTTTTGGTGGCGGAAAAGTGATGAAAAAAATGTCTAATATAGGCAGCAAAAATAGTCAATTTGTTTTGGAATATTTAGATACTGAACATATACCTATTGTTGGTCAAGATTTAGGAGGCGAATATCCAAGAAAGGTATTATTTGAACCGCTCACTGGTCGAGCATTCATTAAAAAATTAGATAATTTACATAACGATACTATATTTAAACGTGAAAAAGATTATGAAACACGTATTGAAAACAAACCCGTAGACGGTGATATTGAACTTTTTTAATTAAAGCTAAGGTAATTTTTATTGATGATTTGCGTTAAATAGCATTGAAGTAAGCAACCAATAAAAACAAATAAGTTTAAAAGAGAAATGAATGGATAAAATAAAAGTACTTATTATTGATGATTCTCCCGTGATCCGTCATATAGTAAGAGAAATTTTACAACAAGATGCGCAAATTAAGGTGGTTGGTGAGGCTGAAAACCCTCTTATTGCTCGTGATTTAATAAAACAACTTAACCCAGATGTTTTAACCTTAGATGTTGAAATGCCCAAAATGGACGGTATCACTTTTTTATCTAACTTAATGCGTTTACGTCCTATGCCTGTTGTTATGTTGTCAACGTTAACTACCAAAGGTGCCGATACAACCTTACAAGCATTAGATCTTGGAGCGGTTGATTTTATCGCCAAACCAACAGAACAAGAATTACTTGATAAATCACTTGGTTTTGCTGAAACACTATTAGATAAAGTAAAACAAGCGGTACAAATAGATCAAAAAAACTTCCAATTATCAACTAAATTACAACAAGTTAAAGTAAAACAAATTTTATCTTTTTCAGGGCATACTCGTCTTAATCATATTATTGCTATTGGTGCTTCAACGGGCGGTAATGATGCGATTAAAAATATATTGATGTCAATGCCTAAAAATGCTCCTGCTATTGTTGTTACTCAACATATTCCTAAAGTTTTTAGTGAACGATTTGCTCAGCGTTTAAATGCTGATTGTGCAATGCAAGTACAAGAAGCTCATCATGGTCAAAAAATAAAATCGGGTAATGTTTATATTGCACGAGGTGATAGGCATTTAAAAGTAATTGAAAAAGCAGGAAGTTTATTTTGTTTTATTGACGATTCAGCTCCAGTAAGCCGACATAAACCTTCTGTTGACGTACTCTTTAATTCATTAATTCCTTTTGCGAGTAATGTACAAGCGGTTTTGTTAACGGGAATGGGGCGTGATGGTGCTGATGGTATGTTGGCTTTAAAAAAGGCAGGCGCAAGAACTATTATTCAAGACAAGCAAAGTAGTTTAGTTTGGGGGATGCCAGGTGCCGCTCATAAATTAGCTGCTCATGTTGATGAATTACCTTTGAATAAAGTTGCTGAAGAAGTATTAAACTATGCAAGGTTAAATCGTGAGCAAATAAAGGATGATACTTATGCCAAAAGCTAATTTGCTACTTAAAATAATGCTTGCTGCTGTTTTTAGTTTATTAATTAATGTAATTTTTTTTAATGTTTATTTTATCACGGTTTTTTTTGTTTTAACGTTATTAATACTGGTGAGTTATTTATTGTTTAATCTAAATAAAAATGAATCGCAAGCTCGTGAAATTAACACGGATATTAATGACAGCAAAATTGATAATACATTATTGCGACATAGCTTTAATGAAATCACAGAATTATTAGATGAAACAATCACAATTATTACCACTGAGTTAGATAGAGCCTCTACTTTAGTTAAAGATGCGGTAGGTGGTGTATCGAACAGTTTTATTGAACTACAAGCGTTAAATGCACAGCAACAAGTAATGATATCTTCATTAATTAGCCAACATAATAGTATTGGTGACGAAGATGGCACGACGTTAGCACATTTTGTGCAAAGTTCAGGAGAAACGTTAGACGATTTTGTAAAAGTGATCATAAATACCAGCAAACAAAGTTTAGAAACAATGTCTTTTACTGATGAAATGGTTAAACAGTTTGATGGTATTTTTAATTTATTAGAACAAGTAGAAAATTTAGCAAGCCAAACTAATTTATTGGCATTAAATGCTGCCATAGAAGCCGCAAGAGCAGGTGAAGCAGGTCGTGGTTTTGCAGTAGTAGCCAATGAAGTCCGTTCTTTATCTGTAAATTCAACTGAGCTTAATGAAGATATTCGTAATGAAATTAATAATGCAAAAATAACCATAGCAAAACTTAGGCAGTCGGTAGAGGTTATGGCATCTGCTGATATGACTTCAACATTAGAAGCAAAAGATGATGTTGGTGTCATGATGAATCATGTTGAACAGGTCAATAGCAAGACCGCAGAAGGTATTGATGAGCTGTTAACTTTGACACCTCAAATTGAGTCTGCAGTGTCAACTGGGGTACGGTTATTACAATTTGAAGACTTAACGTTTCAAACGTTAAACTCATTAAAAGAAGAATTGCAATACATAACTATGGTGAGTGAAGAGTTTAAACAATTTAATCAATTACCTTTCAATCGAGACGCCGAACACTTACAAATAATAGCGAATAAAGCCAAAGAATTAAAAAGTACCTTAAGTCATGCCAACGAAAATAGAACTGTAATGCAATCATCAATGGATGAAGGTGAAATAGAACTTTTTTAAATTTAATTCAACAATTCAACTGGACAAAGGAAACATAAAATATGTCAATTAAACAGCAAATATCCGAAAGTAATAATCAAGTTATTATTGCAATAGAGAATAATTTTGATTTTTCACTACATCAACATTTTAGAGAGGCTTATAGTCATTGTAATACTCCTAAAACAGATTTTATTTTAGACTTAAGCCATACTGAATATATGGATAGTTCGGCATTGGGAATGATTTTATTACTTAAAGATCATGCTGATAACTTAGGTGGTCAGGTTATTATAAAAAAACCGAGCGATACCGTTAATAAAATATTAGAAATAGCCCAATTTCATCGTTTAGTAACCATTGAAAAATAATTTATGCCTTTTCAAAAACAAAAGTTAGATAGTAAGTTAGCCTTAGTTGTCGATGACTCAAAGATGCAATGTATGATGTTATCGGTATTGTTAAAGGAAGAAGGCTATGAGGTTATAACCGCTAATGATGGTGCCTGTGGTGTTGCAAAATATATTGAATATCAACCTGATTTGGTATTGATGGACATAAATATGCCGATCATGAATGGGTATGAAGCGGCAAAACAAATTAAAAATATTTCTCAGGGATCTTTAGCACCTTTAATTTTTATAACAAGTTTGGATTCTGATAAAGCCTTTATTGATAGTGTTGAAGCAGGTGGGGACAGTATTTTAGTTAGACCTTTTACCCCTGAAGTATTTAAAGCTAAAATTAAGGCGATTCAACGTATTGGTGATTTATATACACAAGTTAAAAATTTACAACAAGAGCAACAAAAAGACGAAGAACTTGCCGAACAGCTACTTAATGGAGTTATTGGCGCGAGAAATTATGCACTAGATAAAATAGGTATTGTAAAAAAAGCCGCCGCAATTTTTAGTGGCGATATTCAACTTTCGGTACTGTGCCCTAATGGCGATATTCATGTGCTATTAGGGGATTTTACGGGGCATGGGTTACGATCTTCTATTGGCGCTATACCACTAACAACAACCTTTCGAACCATGACAAACAAGGGGTTTTCGTTGTTAGAAATTATTAAGCAAATTAATGAGCAATTATATGATTTATTACCTGCAAATTTATTTTTAGCGGCAAGTTTTGTTTGTGTGTCAAGCACACATCATTCGGTTTATGCCTTTAATGCTGGCTTGCCTGACACCTATATTTATTCAAACAATGGCAAAATTAAGCACCGAATACAATCGCAACATCCACCTATTGGTGTTTTACCTCAATTACTACCGCATAGTCGTCTTGATGTTTACAGCGTTGAAGAATATGACAGAATTATTTTGATCAGCGACGGTGTTATTGAAGCGCGTAATAAAGCTAAAGAAATGTTTGGTAGCGAGCGTTTTGAAAAAGTGGTTAGCGAGAGTGATTTTTCTCAAAATATTGCTGTGTTAATTATGCAAAGTGTTAACGATTTTTGTCAAGAAACAGAACAAGAAGATGATATTTCAATTATTGATATACCTTGCAATATATTTACTGAAAATAATGTAGAAGATATTTTTTCACAACCTTATTTTGATGAAAATTATGAAGAAAATATTGATGAAAATAGTTTAGCTATTAATATGAGTACCGATCATCAAATAATTACTGCCAATGATGTTTTATCAACACCAGCGATTTGGAAGTGGCAATTATTATTGTCTGGTTCACGTTTAGGTACGGTAAATCCAATTCCCATAGCAATGAGCCAAATACAGGCTATTGAAGGCTCTGGTGAACATTGGCATAGTTTATATACCATATTAACAGAGCTTTTTGTTAATGCATTAGATCACGGTGTATTAGAGTTAAGTTCAGCGTTAAAAAATTCACCCGAAGGATTTGTGCAATACTTTAATGAAAGAGAAAAAAGACTCGAAAAGCTAACCTCTGGTTATATCAATATAAAGTTAAGTTATCATTTATTAGCCTCTGGTGGGCGAATGTTAATAAAGATAAAAGATAGTGGTAAGGGGTTTGCCGTATTAGAAAAATTTAAAAATAATAGTCTTAATTTTACCCAAAATAATGAATTAAGTGGGCGTGGTTTAGAGTTAGTTAACCAGTTAACTGAAACACTTGAATATCAAGATAATGGCAGCTTGGTAGAGGCAAGTTATATATGGAACCAGTAAAGCAATTAAATATATTATTAGTTGATGATGACCCTATTATGCGCAAAGTCATTGCGGCCATTATAATCGGCAATGGACACTTACCTTTAATGGCTAATGGTTATGAACAAGCATTAAGTCTTTTAGTTAAGAATAAAGTTGATCTTATTTTAATGGATATTGAAATGCCTGAAGTTAATGGTTTTGTTTTAACTACAATGATCAGAGAGCTTTATGCTAATTGGATACCTATTATATTTTTAAGTGCCAATGACTCAGAAGCATACTTAACTCAAGGTATTGATGCTGGCGGTGATGATTATATAACTAAACCCGTTAAAGCTATTATTCTTAGAGCAAAAATAAGAGCAATGGCGCGCATTGCTAGCATGAAAGATGAGTTGGAGTTACTCAATAAAAAATTATCACAATTAACCAATATTGATCCCCTCACTACGGTAATGAATAGAAGAGGGCTTGATGAGTGTCTAAAAAAAGAATGGGCGGTTAATCAACGCCAACAAGGTGAATTGTCAGTTTTAATGTTCGATATTGACTTTTTTAAACCCTATAACGACCACTATGGTCATCAAAAGGGTGATCGCTGTTTAGTGCGTTTTAGCAAAGTGTTACAAAGCCTGTTAAACCGCGAAAGCGATCATATAGCACGTTATGGTGGTGAAGAATTTTTAATTATTCTCCCATTTACACCACTTGAAGGTGCAAAATTTAAAGCCGATGAAATTTTATTAGCCTTAAAAAAAGTCGCGATTAAACATGGTTTTTCAAATGTGGCACCTTATTTAACCGCGAGTATTGGTATTAGTTCTACCAAGCTTGGGGCTAAGGATTATAATGAATTAATAAATCAAAGTGATATCGCTTTATATCAAGCCAAAGAAAAAGGCCGTAATCAGAGTTATATTTATCAAGGTATTTAATTGAAACTTTTATTGAGCTAAATAGAGATCTTAAAAAAATCTTTAAAAATTATGACAGTAAAAAAGTGTTTTTTTTAAGATGTGCTATAACTATTAATAATGAGTTTACTATTTATAAATCAGCACCTAAAAAATAAGAAAGGAAGCTATTTGTTATGTCAAAACCTACAGTATTAATTATTGATGATGATGAGAGTTATTTAGAAATATTGGCCGAAGGGCTTGAAGATCGTTTTACGGTAAAATGTGCGAGTACGCTTGCTTTAGCCGAAGATTTATTAAAAGAAAACATTCATTTTGATATTGCTTTAGTTGATGAAAATATTGGCACTGACAAAGGCTCAAATTGGATCAAGCTTAAAAAACAGCATAACCCACCTGTAACCTCTTTTGTTTTATATTCAGGATTGGCAACAGAAGGAGCAATGCTTCGAGGTTTAGAATGTGGTGCGGATGATTTTTTAGCTAAACCTATTTCTTTAATTGCCTTAAATAACAAATTAGAAAAATTAATTGACTACCAAGCAAAAATTCATGGCTTTGAAGATGAATTAAAATCAAAAGATAATGTTATTAATGTTTCTATGGCGCAGGCGTCTAAATACGGCAGCTGTATGCAATTAACCTCAAAACTTAATGGTTGTATTAGCTTTGAAGAAATACGTGATGATGTCTTTAATTATTTTCGTAGTATGAATTTAGAAGGGTGTATTGGTTTTTACCCATTGTCAGCACCACCATTATTTTATAGTTCAAAAAAAGGGGTGTGCTCCCCAGTTGAAACTGAAGTGATGGAATTATTAAAAACTAAACCACGTTTATACCGCTTTGGTAGTCGAACTATTTTTAATCATCCTTTAGTGTCTATACTCATTTTAAACTTAGAAGATGGCAACATAGACACGGATATTTTTATTGATGCCCTAGCGTCCGTTATAGAGTGTGTTGGTGCTAGAATTGAATTTATTACTTATAAAAACTCTTTAATTGAGGTGCAAGAACAAATTCAAAATGCGGTAATTAGTACCAAAAAAATGGTAGAAATATCGAAACACCATCAACAAGAAGTGATGAATGAAATTGTACAAAATATAGGGCTTAGTTTCCATATTTTGGATTTAAGTGAAGAACAAGAAAAGCATTTAATGAAGCTTGTGCATGACGCGCTTAAAAAGCATTCGCAAGATGATATTAACTTTTTAGAAGTTACCAATTTATTAGATGCAACTTTACAAAGTGTTGAAAAATTAAAAAATTTAAACAATCGTAAGCATCAAAGTAGTGAAGAAATTGATGATGAGGATGAATTGTTTTGACCTCTTCATTAAGCACGACAAAAATTCTCTCATTAGAAGATTTACCTTCACCAGCACTATTAATTAATTCGGTAGGCGTTATAACTGATATTAATTCAGCAATCGAGTTAATTACTGGTTATAGTCGGGCTGAACTTTTGCAGCGAACGATTGAATTTTTGCTGCCTGATGATTTAAAAGAACAACATATAAAATATCGTAACAATTATCAAAAAAATTTAAGTGAATTAATTCCTTGTCGATACGTTAATTTACAAACTAAAACGGATATCTGCATACAAATTAACGTGCGTATTGCCCATCTTGATAAGAGCTTTTTAGTGATAGTAAATGAGCATGAAAATGTGATTTCTAATTACAATAGCCCTAATTTGGCCGTGACACATCAAATTGTTAAAAGTTTAGATGAACCCTATTGGGAATGGGATATTATTGAAGATACCTTTATTTATTCTGAAAAATTAATGGACTTTTTAGGGTATAAAAATGCTGTTTTTACGGGTAATCGAGATTTTTGGCACAAACATTTTTCAGCCGCTACTTTAAAAGAAATATATCAACAAACCGAGCAGTATTTACATCAATCTGGTGATAGTTTGTCCATTACAACGGAAGTAACAACTAAATTTGGAGAGAAAAGGTGGGTGCAACTCGAAGGTAAAATAATAGAATTTAAAGAGAATAAACCTAGTCGTATGATCGGCTTTATGAAAAATGTTACAGAATTTAAAGAATTAATCTCTAAATTAAAAAAACAAAATGATTATTTAATGCTTGCTGAAAAAATAAGTAATTCAGGGCATTGGCGCTATGATTTTGCTGAAGATAATTGCTTTTGGTCTCCTGAAATGTATCGAATTTATGGCTTGAATCATAATAAATTTACTCCAAAACTCGATAAAATATTAGCCTTTCAACCATTAGAAGAACAAAAAAACTATTATAAATTAATTGAGAAAGCGAGAAAGGATCTTAAAGGTTTTTATCATAAAGGCATGATAATAAAACCGTCAGGAAAAAAAATTAAAATAGAAATTATGACCGAAGTTGAGGTGGATAAACAGGGCAAAGCTGTCGCCATTTTTGGTATCTGTCGTAATATTACTAAGGTCGAAGACACCTTAGAAAAAGTTAAACTTTTAGCTATGGTGAACTTTTGTATTTGCGTGCCTACTTTTTTTATAGATGAACAAGATAATATCGTTTATCAGGATATATCATCGCATACAGAACAAGAAAATATTGGTTTATTTAATTATGTTAATTTTAGCATAGTCGAATATTTAGCGTTTAAAAAACAAGCAAAAGAGCAGGGGCAAATTAAAAAGAACAACATTAGTTTTGATAAGTTTACTAGTGTGTTTAATATTTCTGTCACTCACGAAGCTCAAGAGGGCATATATATTTGGATTGTTGAAAATGTTACGGAAGAATTTCGAAAAGAGCAGCAGCAAGTTATTAGTAATAGGTTAGCTTTATTGGGTAATACCTTTGGTAATGTTTCACATGATATTAATAATGTGTTGGGGGTTGCTTTAGGAGCAATTGAAATGCTTGAACTGAAATTTTCTAGAGGTGACCAAAATATTTCTACCTATATTGATCGTGTAAAAAATGCGATAGACAAAGGTAAAAGTGTTACTGAAAGACTATTAGCTTTTACGCGTAAACCTGTCGTTAAAGTGGTCGATTTTGATCCTATTAACGATATAGAAAAAAACCAATATCTATTCAAACAGCTATTATTAAATACCATCAAACTGCGTTTTAACTATAACGATACCCGTTGTTTAATAAAATTTCCGCAGGGTGAATTCATTAATATTTTATTGAATTTAGTGTTAAATGCACAAGATGCCATTCAAGAAAATGGTTTAAGTGGTGAAATAGAAATATCGACTAATATAAATGATAACAATCACTTAGAAATTCATGTGAAAGATAGTGGTATTGGTATTGAAGATGAAAACTTACCCAAAATATTTGATCCTTTTTATAGCAGTAAATCGATTAATAAAGGCAATGGTATTGGTTTGGCAAATGTATTTAATACCATGTATAAACATAATGGTGAAATTAAAGTAGAAGGACATTGTGAACTTGGTGGTGCTCATTTTATTTTAATTTTTAAATGTGATCTCGAGGCTACGCAACTGGCAGAAAATAAAGCTAAAAAATCAATGGGAATAGATGGCAAACGTATATTAATATTAGATGATGAAGTAAGTATTGGTGAATTTGTTGCTTTATATCTAGAAAATCATGGCGCGCAAACAACCTGTTTAAGTAATAAAGAAGAATTAGTTGAAGTACTCAATTCTGAGCAAATATTTGATATTTTTCTGACCGATATGATCATGCCTGATTTATCAGGGAGTGAAGCTGTTGATATGGTTAAAGCTAAATACCCAGAGATAATTATTTATTCCATGAGTGGCTATATTGCAGTTGAAGATAGAAAGTGGCAATATCCTGTATTGCGAAAACCATTTAATTCTAAAGAATTAGCTGCATTTTTTGAATGTCATTAACCTACCACCCTAAAGGTATCTTAAATATTTATGTACACCATATTAATTGTTGATGATGCAAAAGACTCTTTGCTCTTATTAGAGTTTGATTTACAAACCGCGGGTTATAATGTGGTGGTTGCACAAAGTGGTCAGCAAGCACTTGAGTTATTAAACACTGAGAATATTGATATGGTGTTACTTGATATTTATATGCCCGAAATGTCAGGTTTAGTCACCCTAGAAAAAATAAAGGCTTGTTCTAATAGTAAGAATATTCCTGTGATCATGTTATCGGCTTCTGATAATGAAGACGAGATAGTACAAGCTCTAGAATTAGGCGCTGTTGACTATGTTATTAAACCTTACATTAATAAAGTCTTATTAGCGCGTATGAATACTGCATTTCGGTTAGCCGAAAAAACTGCGGCATTAGAGCAAATGGCTAAAAAAGATTATTTAACAGGTATTAACAATCGCCGTAATTTTTATGCTTTAGCTACAAAATCAATTGCTTATTCACAACGCTATCAACATGATGTGGTGATTGCTATGTGTGATATTGATCATTTTAAACGCGTTAATGATCAATACGGTCATGATGCGGGAGATCATGTATTACAAGAAGTGAGTAAAATTCTTGCTAATGCTTTTCGAGATTTTGATATTATTGGTCGTATTGGTGGCGAAGAATTTGCGGTATGTTTACCTGAAACGTCAATAGAAGAAGCGCAGATAGCTTGTGAACGTTTAAGAGTTAATGTAGAACACGCTGATTTAGTGGCACCTAATTCAAATCAACATATAGCCATAACGATTAGCATTGGAATTGCTCTTGGAGGGAAAAATAATCTTTCATTAAATGAACTATTAACGCAAGCCGATCAAGCGTTATATCAAGCAAAAAATACTGGAAGAAATAAAATTGTAGCCTTTAGCCAAGAGCATTTATTAAAACAAAGCCAAAGCCCTCATCAAAATTATGCGTGTAGTTCATCTCAAGATATGCCGTTAGTACCACTGCACTTAGATGATGATATTTTAACCAGCGGTGAAAAGATTAGCATCACGGAAAAAGAGAGTGGTGATTATCCTGGTATTAATACTTCTACAGGTATTAATAATGTTTTAGGGGACAATGATTTATTTGAACAAGTGCTGCAAATGTTTATAGAAGATCATGATCAAGATGGCGAAAATTTAGCAAAAGCTTTTGCCGACAATGATATTGCTCGCATGAAACACTTAGCTCATACTTTAAAAGGCGTCTCTAGCTCTATTGGGGCAATGTCGTTGTATAAAGCAACCAAAGTTTTAGATGAAGCAATTAATGATCAAAATTTTACTGAGGTCGAATTATTAATTCCCCCCGTTAGCGAAAAATTAAATGAAGTTACCGAAGGTATAAAGGCTAAGTTAACATTATAAATTAGGGGGTTAATGTCGGCTTTTTCATTCATTAGAACTTTCATCACTTAACAAAATAAGATACCTATGCAGTACAATATCAATGTGATTTTAAAGCAATTAAATGAAATTGTTTTAGGCAAAACAAAAGAAACTCGTTTAGCTCTTGCTTGCTTATTAGCGCAAGGGCATTTATTAATAGAAGATTTACCCGGAATGGGAAAAACAACGTTAGCCCATGCGTTAGCCAAAACATTAGGGTTGAGTTTTCAACGAATTCAATTTACCAGCGATTTATTACCTGCGGATGTCTTAGGTGTCTCTATTTTTCAAACTGAGGAACAAATTTTTAAGTTACACAAAGGTCCCGTATTTAGTCAGTTATTATTGGCTGATGAAATAAATAGAGCGAGCCCAAAAACACAAAGTGCATTACTTGAAGCGATGGAAGAAAAACAAGTGAGCATTGATGGTATTAGCCATAAGTTGCCCGAACCCTTTTTTGTTATTGCAACACAAAACCCATTATTTCATGCTGGAACTTATTCTTTACCCGAATCACAACTAGATCGCTTTATGATGCGTATATCGCTTGGTTTTCCTAATAAAAAAGCTGAAAAACAAATATTACAATCAGGAGATTATCATAGCCAATTATCTCAACTTACCGCAGTCATTAATGTTGAAACCTTACAAGAGCTACAAAAATTGGGACAACAAGTTTATGCTTCAGAAAGTATTTTAGATTATATTATTGCGTTGTGTCAGTTAACTCGACAGCCCAACTTTAATGCAAATCCACTTTCACCTCGAGCGGGTAAAGCTATTTTACAAGCGGCTAAAGCATGGGCATTAACTTATAACCGAGATCACCTTTTACCCGAAGACGTGCAAGCGGTATTCCCTGTTGTATGCCAGCATAGATTAGGTGTTAGTAATGAAAACCACCATGGACAACAAATGATGCTAGCAGAACAATTATTACAACAAATAGACCCCATTAGTTTAAGATAATAAGCTAAATTGAACATGAGCTTTTTATCTAAAAATATTTTTTATCGCTGGTTTCAAAAAAAATTTAATCAATGGTTAGTAAAACGTATTCCTTGTTCGTTAGAGCATTATTTATCTAATCGTAATGTTTTTATATTGCCGACAACATTTGGCTTTAGTTATTTGTTTTTTATTGTCTTACTATTTTTGTTAGCGACAAATTACCAAAATAACTTGATCATGATGTTAAGTTATTTACTTGCAAGTTTATTTATTAGTGCGATGTTACATAGCTTTTATAATTTATCGGGTTTAAAACTTATTGCGCAACGAGAAGTTTATGGCTTTGCAAATTCGACTCTCTATTTACCTATTCAATTAATTTCTAATAAAACCCGATACGCACTAAGCTTTTCTTTTAACGATGATAATAGTGCTTTTTTAGCTGTAATAAATAAAGAGCAAAAAAATGACGAGGTCAGTGAGGTTTTAGTGCCTTTTTATGCAAAATCACGAGGTGTTTTTCCAAGTAGTCGAATAAAAGTTATTAGTGAATATTCATTAGGTTTATTTAGTTGTTGGACAAGATTAGATTTTTCTAGTCAATTTATTGTTTATCCAAAAGAAAAGGCTATTAAACTTGAGCAAATGAATGCTATTTTTGAACCAGAAAATAATGAAATAGCGATGAATGCTGGTAGTGGTGATGATTTTTATCAATTAAAAAGTTACCAACAAGGCGATTCTTTAGCACAAATCTCATGGAAACACGTAGCTAAAGGGCAAGGTTGGTTAACCAAAATACAACAGCAACCACAAAGCAAGCAGCAATGGCTTAGGTTAGCCAATATGCCTACTACTGATGTTGAACAGAAACTAAGCTATTTATGTTATTTGGTACAAGAACATACTAAAAAAAATATAACTTTTGCTTTAGATTTGTGCATTAACGAACAAGAAAATATAGAGCAAGGACATATAAAAATTTTAGCCAATAATGGCAAAGAACATGGTCAAAAATGTCTACTTGCTTTAGCTAAGTTCAAGGTGTAAAAAATGCAATCACCTCGCTTAATTAAGCAATCTAATCTTCATAACTCACCTGAAAGTATGCTAACGAGTCATTATTATCGGCTGTTATTATTTTCTCAGTTAGCTAATTTGTCATTATTATTTTCACAGCTAGCACTTTGGATGTTGGCGTTAATTACCTTGTCTTTGTTTTGGCGATTTTTACTTTTAAAGCCTGAAATTAAACAGCCTGCAAAATGGTTAGTTAATGTTTTTGCCTTAGTGGGTTGCACAATACTGTTATTAAGAGGAACGCAGCTAGGGGTACTTTTAAGTATGGTGCATTTGCTTTGTTTTGCTTATGCTTTAAAGCCATTAGAGTTAAAAAAAAGAAGTGATTTATATCAATTAGTGCTCATTGGTTTATTTGTTTTAGCCTCATCTATGCTATTTAACCAATCACTTTATTTTTCGCTATTAGTGATATTGCTGGTTATAATCAATTTCACGTTATTATTTTCTTTTTTTGTTGTAAATATTCCATTTTTACAGGCATTTAAGGGCGTTGGTAAGCTATTTGTACAAAGCATTCCTTTAGCGGTTATTTTATTTATTGTCTTTCCTCGTATAGCGCCTTTTTGGCAAGTACCCTTAGCTAATTCAGCAAAAACAGGGTTATCTGATAAAGTAACCGCAGGAGATATAGCACAATTAATTAATTCTAATGAACTTGTTTTTAGAGTTAATTTTATTAATAAAGCACCTAGGTTTAACCAATTGTATTGGCGAGCCTTAGTGTTAGAAGATTATGATGGTCATAGCTGGCAAAAAGCGCAAAGTCAAAAATGGCAAAAACAAGCTGTTTTATCATCTGCAAAAAAATTTGTTGTAGATACTCATGCTGGTAAGTTTGAATATAAAAATTTAATTAACTATCAAATTATTACCGAACCTAGTTATCAACATTGGCTTTACGCTTTAATTCTTCCTAAAGAGGTAAAAAGCCCTAATGCTAGTGTTAAGTTATTACCTGATTACACCTTAGTTAATACAACACTTATTACGCAAACGTTAAGTTATCAAGTTAATAGCTTTTTACACACATCTTTTGATTTAAAATTATCAGAGCAAAGTAAGCGTCAAAATTTAACTATTCCGTTAACGGCAAATCCTAAATTAGTACTTGAAGCAAAACGATTACGACAAACAAGCTCATCAGATAAAGAAATTATTACTAAAGTATTGCAACATATTCGCCAACAAAACTACCGCTACACGTTAAAGCCACCGTTATTAACTAACAATAGCTTAGATCAATTTTATTTTGACACTAAAGCAGGGTTTTGTGTTCATTACGCCAGTAGTTTTACCTATTTAATGCGCGCTGCGGGTATTCCAGCTAGATTAGTAACAGGCTATATGGGCGGGGAATATAATCGCAGTGGTAATTATTACAGTATATATCAATATGATGCTCATGCTTGGACAGAAGTATGGTTAAAAAATTTAGGCTGGGTAAGAATAGACCCAACAGCGGCAGTGAGCCCTGAACGAATAGAAAAAGGATTTTCACAATTAGATTTGGTTCAACGATCAGATATTGGTCGGGGGATTTTTAATCTTCAAAGCTATCGAAATATTGCTTGGCTTAATTTTATTCGCCAGCAATTTGATGCTTTAGATTATCAATGGGCACGTTGGGTTATAGGCTATACACCTGAACGTCAGTTTAAACTACTTAATCGTTGGTTTGGTGATTATAAAGCATGGCAGTTGGCTATTATTATAGGCTTAGTAATAGGGAGCGTTTTATTGTGGTTATGGCTAACTAATCGCAGTAGAAGTGTTAAAGTTAATGAAAACGAGTGGGTAATTATATATTTAAAAGCGCTAAAACTGTTAGCAACAAAAGGTATGATTAAAGAAAAAACACAGTCAGCGAATGATTTTTCTTTACAAGTAATACAGCAATCTAAAGGTATTGGAGCAGTATTTAGGTTATTAACTGTAAATTTTATTTGTTTGCAATACCGTTTAAT
>WGGB01000154.1 GCA_015491935.1 Alteromonadaceae bacterium | reverse complement strand
CAACGCATAGTGACTAACAATACCGGTATTGCTTATATGGCAGGAAAATTAGCCATTGATTGGTTAGCCGGACCATTACTAAACACCACTAATTCTTATGCCTTATTAACGCTAAAAGCACAGCAAAACTGCTTAGGTGCATTTATTTCTAATGAAATAAATAAAAAACAAATCCGAAATATAGCCAGACCTGAAAACTTTAAATTAATTTATAGTATTTATCACCCTATTTTAATGATGACCAGCAGACAATGTTTTTTTCAACGCACGGTTGGTTGTAACAAACCGAGTATTGAAGACGGCTGTATGCTCAAATGTGAAAAAGCCACCACCATTACCAATGTAAAAGGCATTTCTTTTGCGGTTGATAAACAAAAAGGGGGTTATCCAAGCATTTATAATCACGAGCAGTTTTTAAATACCGAAGCAATTGATGATTTATCAACACTTTTTGATGAATTCTTTATTGATTTAACCGATATTGGCTCAGGTTCAAAAGACAAACAAGATAAAGCACAATTAATTAAGTTATTTGAACAGCATATTACTGGTGACAAAATTGAAAAAACAGCAGCAACAACACAGTTAAATTATTTAATCACCATTGCTACCAATGCTCAATATCAACAAGGGTTATAATCGCAAATGAATATCAAAAAAGATAATAACAAGGCACATCGTATGCTAAAAAAACATTTAAAATACTACGCCAAAAAAATCATATTATTTAGCACATTAGTAACCAGCCTAGCCCTATTCAATACAGTTAATGCACAAGCTGAGGTAAGCAAGCTAGCACAAAGCACGGCTGAATATGCCGCCAACACTTATCAACAAGAGATGATAAACACGTTAAAAACCTTAGTAAGTTATAATACTGTTGCCAAAAAAGGCGTGTCTGTTGTTAATAATCCCACGCATATCGCTTTTAAAAAAGCCTTAAAAGCACAAGCACTAAAACTAGGGTTTGACTATAAAGATGACGGTTATATTGTTGTTATTGGTTTAGGTGCAAAAGCACTAAACAATACAAGCTCATCAAAAAGCAATCAACGTATTGGTATTATTACTCATGGTGATGTACAACCCGTAAATGCAAGTAAATGGGCAAAATCTCCTTTTGAACTAGATAGTACCTCGGAGCCAGGTAAACTATTAGGTCGTGGTACTGAAGACGATAAAAGCGCTATTGCCAGCGTACTATACGCAATGAAAGCAATTAAAGATAAGCACATTAAACTGAGTAAACGCATTGAGTTATATGTTTATTTAGCCGAAGAATATGATTGGACACCTATTCGTAACTATGTAAAAACGCATAGCCTACCAGCAATGAACATCACCCTTGATGCTGAATATCCCGTAGTGAGTGCTGAAAAAGGTTATGGCACCATAAGTATGACATTTCCACAGCCGAACGATTTAAGTAATATAATTAGCGACAAAGCCTATATAAAAAGTTTTACGGGCGGATTTTTTGGTAGCCAAATTCCTGAAGATGCAAAAATTGTTATCGCGAATGCCGATTTTAATTTGCTTGAAAAATTAATGAACAAGGCGACACAGTATAAAAATATTAAATTTGATTTTTTATTAAAAGATAATAACCTCACGATCACCACCTTAGGTACCTCAGCCCATTCTTCAACACCCGAAGATGGCGTAAATGCCATTACTTATAGCGCAAAATTACTTTCTTTTAAACATTGGCCCAATAATGCCGCAGGTGCCCTAGTTAACTTTATTAATGACAATTTAGGTATTGATTTATACGGTAATAACTTTGGTAAAATTGCTTATAGTGATGATTTTATGGGAAAAATGACCGTATCACCGACAGTATTAAAACAACATACCAGTAAACAAGGTAACGACATTGAGTTAACTATTAATTTACGTCGACCACGAGGTAAAACAAAAGCACAATTAGAGCATGAAATTAATAGTGTGCTAACAAAATGGCAAGCGATTAATAAATTCTCTTTAACAAATTTACATAATTATATTGGTGAGCCTTGGGTACAAAACGACGCGCCACAAATTCCAACATTATTAGCGGTATTTTCGCATTTCACTGGGATTACCCATGCCAACCCTATTGCTATTGGTGGTGGTACAAACTCGCGTTTATTTCCACACGCAGTAAGTTTTGGTCCTTCAATGCCTAATACTGTTTATACAGGACATTCTGAGCACGAATTTATTACCAATAAACAATTATTACTTAATTTAAAAATGTACACTGCTGTTTTAATTGAATTGGCAAAATAAATTATTTACAACTGATAACTTCTTCTGGTGATAAAAAACGCCATTGCCCTGAGCTAAGTTCGTCATCAAGTTTAATAGTGCCAATTTGCTCTCTATGCAAACCAACCACTTTATTACCAACGGCGGCAAACATACGTTTTACTTGATGGTATTTTCCCTCGGTAATCGTTAGCAATACTTCATTTTCAGTGTTTATTTTTAAAATGGCTGGCTTGGTAAGCTCTTTTTCACCTTGTAACTGAATACCTTGCGTAAATTGTTGAAGCAAGGTTTGTTGTTTATCTTGCGTAATTTTATCCCTAAGTTGTACGCGGTAAGTTTTTGGACAGTCTTTTTTCGGTGAAATAATATTATGTGACCAGCGACCATCATCGGTGATCAATACTAAACCTGTGGTATCAGCATCTAAACGCCCAGCTATATGTAAATCAAAAGCTTTATCAAGGTCGATATAATGTAATAGCGAGGGATAAATTTCATCAACATTAGAACAAATAGTGTTTTTGGGTTTATGCATCATAATATAGCGAGAGGTACGCGCACTTAAGGTTTGCTCGCTAGCACCATTATTTAAAGTAATAGTATTATTTTCATGCACCTGTGTTGAGGGATCTTTAATGACCACATCATTAACTTTTACCACGCCCGATTTTAATAGCTTTTTCGCTTCTGTTCGCGTCAGTTCAGTGCTTTTACAAATAAACTTATCTAATCTCATAATTATTTTTTGACTCTTGCGCTATAGTGTTATTAACGTTTATATTATTTCTAGTTCTGTTTTATTTTTTGCGAATGCTGGTTGTCACAAGCGTAGCGAGGCACAACAATAACAGTATTATTTATTGTCGCAACAGAAAAATAACTAGCTAATAGCTTACTCGGCAAAATACCAATAACCCGCATTTATTTGCTCACAAATAAACTGACTAAATGCTTCATTTTTATGCCATTTTGTGAGTTGTTTGGGCTGAACTTCAACATTGTCACACAACAATTTTATCGCTGGGGCGATATTAGCAGCAAAATTATATTCATTACCGTCGATATAACAAATGCCCTGCTCTACGGTGTCGTTAAAGTAAAAGGCACGTAAACCACCTAAACGCATTAATGAATTAGTCGTTAGTATTTCACTAATATCTGCGGGTGTTAAAGGTTCATCAGCGGGCATTAAATCTAACTCATGCTTAGCTTTAGCCATATAACAGCCAATAAACTGTTTCACAACATCATCATTATCAAGTAGTTGTGTTAATTGCTGTTTAATTAACTGATAATCATCTTGATTTATTTCACCAGAATGCTCAACCGCTTTACGTTCAGGGTCTTCAATTAACTCTTCACCAAGTTCATTATCAATTAGGTGATCAGCTAAACCACTAAATAAATTAACGGTTGATGTGGTTCTAAAGCCTACCGAAAAACTCATTGAAGTATTTAACGATACACCTTCATGGGGAAATCCTGGTGGAATATAAAGAATGTCGCCAGCATTAACTTCAGCATCAATAATCGCGTCAAAAGGCTTAACATGCAGTAAAACTTCATGGGCTGAAAATTCTTGATGATCGCCGCTATCGCCTACTCGCCAACGGCGCGTGCCGCTACCTTGACAAATAAACACATCATATTTATCAATGTGAGGGCCAACGCTACCACCTTTAGTCGCAAAACTAGTCATTAAATCATCAAGGCGCCAATGAGGAATAAAACGAAAGGGTTCGATCATTTTTGCGGCATCTTCAGACCAATTATCTAACGCTTGTACTACTAACGACCAATCTTCTTCGCCTAAATGATCATAACCATCAAAAGGGCCAAACTGTGCTTGCCATTGTCCGTCTTTTTTATAAACCAAACGCGACTCAACTTCGGCTTCCATTGCCAAACCGGCTAATTCATCAGCACTGATCGGGTCAACAAAATTTTTAAAGCCTTGACGAATAAGTACTGGTTTCTTTTGCCAATAATCACGTAAAAATTCTTCGCGGGTAAATTCAGATAAATGTAATTCGAACATAATAGACTCTAAGTTAAAATTTGTTGATATTGTTTAAATAAAAAGTGGCGCACAGTATAACATGGCTATTGTACCGACATACCTGCTATTTTATGCCAATAACCGTTACACTCTGCTTTGCCATCTAACGGATATTGTTTGGCGCTCGTTAACTGCGCACGAAAATCATCCAGTTTTTGCAATGCTAATTCACTATCTGGGCTAATACGCACCACATCAACACCCATTGCCTGCATATCGGCCATTTCATTTATTAAATTATATTGATAACCCGACATGGTTTGAATACCATTTAACACAAAGACGCGTTCACCTTCACGGCTATTCATACGCCTGCCTTGCGGATAATTAATACAACAATATTGACAGTCATCTTTGGGTCTATCTTCTGAGCGCGCGGTAAAACAGCGTGCTGAATAGGCTAATGGCATATAACCCCACGAAAAAACTTCCGCTTCAAACTGTGAGCGAATACCTTCATCTTCAGCCTCGTCAAGTAACTGTTTTAACCAATCCCCTGACAGCTCTACAGGCATTACCCAACGCGTCATACCTTGTTTTAACAATACTTTAAGGGTGGCAAGGTTATAACAGTTAATGGCCGCCCCCACCACAAAAGGCAATTTAAGTTCGTGCATCACTTGTACGGCACTTAAATCATTGGCTTCAACTAATAAATCACCGTTATTACATAAACGTTTTAATACTTGTAATTCGGCTGGCGACTCTAATAAAGTCATGGTTGAAATAACCACTTGTTTACCTGTTGTTGCAATATCTTGTGCCAATGCCAACCAATCTTTGTCGCGCAATTCTCGACGTTTTGAACAAACGGTTTCGCCAACATAAATTATATCGGCACTACTGTCTTTTGCTTGTTGATAAAAATCTTCTACTTGCTGTTTAGGCCAGAAAAACTGCGCTGCCCCGAGGGAAAATTTCATGTTATTACCTTTCTTTTTTCATTAATTTATTGCTGTTGGAGTGTGGACATTAACCACAACCTAGACTAAATATAAATAACGATTAATTATTGCCGACAGTTCATGCTAGTTTTAGGAAAAAGCGCGGAGTTTGCATCGCAAATGAGCACTTTTGACAACAAAATAGGATGAAATGACAATAATAATTTTCGTTATTATTGCCATTTTCTATAGTATGCACCTAACGTAGTCTGAGTACCTTCTGATAAGTTCGCTAAGGTTGCCATCCACTCATTTTCAACTTGATAAGCCTCAGGACTTTGTTGATACCTATCAAGTGCAGCGCGCCATGTTTTAGCAACTTGCTCTACATACGCGGGGCTACGTTGCCGACCTTCAATTTTTACCGAGGCAATCCCCATTTTGGCAAGTTCAGGAATCAGCTCTAAAGTGTTTAAACTGGTGGGTTCTTCAAGTGCATGGTAAACATTATCATCAACGTCAAAACGCCCTTTGCACAAGGTCGGATAACCTGCATTTTCGCCTTCTTTATAACGGTCGATTAGCACATTATTTAAACGTGACTCTAAGCCTTGCTCTGTTTCTTGCCAACGGACATATTTAGCAGGTGAACAAGCGCCAACCGTATTAGGCGACTCACCTGTCATATAAGACGATAAATAACAACGCCCTTCAGACATAATACATAAACTGCCAAACGCAAATACTTCTAACGCTACAGGGCTGTTTTTGGCGAGCTGGCGCACTTGTTGAACCGATAAAACCCGAGGTAATACTACCCGTGCGACATCAAAATTCTGTTGATAAAATTCAATTGCCGCTAAGTTAGTGGTAGACGCTTGCACTGACACATGACGTTCAACGTGAGGATATTTATTAGCCGCGTAATCTAGCACACCAATATCAGCAATAATTAAGGCATCACAACCAATTGCAACCGCATCATCTACCGCTTTTTGCCAGCGTTGTTGCGCACCAGGATGAGCAAAAGTATTGATAGCAACGTGCAATTTTTTATTATGTTTATGTACATAATCAGCCGCTTTAACTAATTTACCGTCATTAAAATTAAGACCCGCAAAATGCCGTGCATTAGTATCATTTTTCATACCGATATAAACCGCATCAGCACCGTTGTCTATCGCTGTTTTCAGTGCAGGATAATTTCCCGCAGGACACAAAAGTTCCATAATTATTATTCTTATCGTTAATAATAAAAGAAAACGCAGTTTATAAGCTTTTTATAATCACTTTTTTGACTCAAATTAAGAAACCTTGATCCAAGCCAAAAAATTTAATTAATTATTTGCTAAGCTAATGCTAATTTAGCTTTATTGGATTATTTTTGTGATCAATCAAACATCTATACCACAATCATCTTTAACTTCTTTACCTACAACACTTCTATCCAAGCTATCGTTACTTAATTTCCCCTTAAATGTACGTGCCAAAGCAATTAACTGGGCACCAAAAGTTTTACGCCCAGCATTATCTCTATTACCTTTTTCGATACAAAAAAAAGCCATGTTACCTGCGCTTCATTCTGTTTTTAAAGAAGCCATTAACGAGGGTGATTTTGAATTTTTACAAAACAAGTGGTTAAAAATATCAATAACTGATTTGAATTTACATTGGTTAATAAGCTTTGCTGATAACCAATTAATTATGGCAGATGCAAAAATGTCAGATAAATATGATGTTAGCTTTAGCGCTACAGGTGACGATTTAGTATTAATTGCGGGGAGAAAGCAAGATCCTGATACTTTATTTTTTCAACGCCGTTTAAAAATTGAAGGCGATACTGAATTAGGGTTAGAAGTTAAAAATTTAATAGATGCCATAGAGCTTGATCAACTACCGAGTATTATGCATAAATGGGTGGATAGTTGCGCTAATTTACTGCAACAAACAAGAGACGATATATCGAAAGCGGCTAAGTAACCGTCTTATTGTGATTTCAAGCTAATAAGACCTCGCTATCTTCAACTTTTTTTGCTTGTGGCAATGCATAATAATTTATTAAATTTGCTTATGATTTTTTACTAATTTGTGTGTTTGCGGTAGCCCTTTTATTAGTACATAAATTTATCCACGCCCGATGGACGTGGATATTATTTTTATTATAGCTTTTCAGCCAGGAACTCAGCTACTTCATTTCCCCAAGGAGGTGTTTTACCCTTAGTGCTCATAAACAATGTCTTGTACTGCATTTTTAGCAAATATGGGATTTTCCCCATTTTCAAAACTTGCGTATCCCCACCAAACCAAGAGTCAGATCGGATATAGAATGCCTTACCTTCGCCCATATCACCTATACAAAATACGACAGGTTTTAAAGGCTTATTGGCCTTTTCTTCAGTTATAACTTTCATGTCTAACGCAATTTGTAAACCAACAATCTCACATTGTTGATGACCAATAGCACCTAATTTTGGCATAGTAGCAGCGGCACAATCTCCCGCAGCGAAAACCTCAGGGTATTTTGGATTACGCATTAATAAATCTGTAATGACAAAACCTTGATTATCTGTAATAGGTAACTCTCTCAAAAAATCATGAGCGACCCAGTCGGGCAAAATAATTTTTAATTCAGCCTCTAAATACTGTCCATTTTCAAATTTAATACCGTCTTTTGTCAGTTCAACAATATCTCCGCAATTATTGACATAGTTAAAGCCCATACCTCCAGCTGCTTCAAGTAGCTCAGCTACAACTTTTTCACCAGCATCTTCAGCGACTACACTAGCAGGTGTCGTGATGCTGATATTTTTAGCGCTACCCATTTTATACTTTTGTAACCATGAGGCCATTGCTAGTGATACTTCAACCGTTGGTCCTTCACATGCAGCCAAAGCGCTTGGAATAGAACCTCCTGGATAAGGTTCTAATCCTTCTGCACCATCACCTTGATGAAACACAGCGGACCCAATAACAACAGGACCACCTTTATATGTACCGTCGTGTAATTTTTTACGTAGTTTATTACCATGATAAAAGTCGGAAACAGTATCACCAAACTCAGCAAATCCTGGAATTCGGTCATAGGCTAGTCGACAGCCAACAGCGATGACAATGTAATCATAACTAATCTTTTGAGTTTCCGATCCTGGACGCTCGCTTGGAATAATGTCTATTTGTTTTTTATCAACATCTATAGACTGAATTTCAGCTTGTATAAAATTAATATCATCATGTTTTAAAGTTGCGGGCAACTCCATTCTTAATGACTCTTGAGGATCTTTATTGTCAAAGATTTCTACAGGAATATTGGGTACATAAAGCAAATAGTTCTTACGATCAATAACTGTGATATCAACGGCATCTTTGGCATACTCACGGATTTTTTGAGCACTACCTAATCCTGCAAAATTACCGCCTAAAACAATAACATGTGGTTTTTTCATGATAAATTCCTATCAGTTTCATTACGTTAATAATTAATGTTCTTAAAAGCTAGATTTATTAATGACCCCGCGCCAAGGCTTTTCGCTAGGCTCAAATTCGCTTCGCGAAGAGGGGTATATTATGACGTAAATGTAGGTCGGCATTTATGCTGTCAACTTGATAGGCTAAAGCCTAACCTACAAACGCCGCAAGCGGCGGGGAATTAAACCCGCTCAGATTAATAACCTTCGCCTTCTTTAGGTAGAGATACTTTTCCTTTAAAAGATCGATACATAAAAAGGGTATAGCAAAGTGCAAAAAAAGCACCTACAGAATACCAAACTAAACCTGTACGCAAAGCGTATTCTGATGTTGCAGTATTATAAATAGTTAAGTTGTAAGATGGATTAGTTGTTGCAATCATCATATTAGGAAATACCGAAAAGGCAACATTAAGCATCAGTAGCACAATAAAAAAAGCAGAAGATACAAATGCATATAAATCATTGTCCTTATAACGTGTGATAATCAATCCTAGTAGTGAAAGAAAAGATAGCACAAGGAGTACTATACCACCCCAATACAACTTATAATTTTCTAACAATATAGGTTGCACCATATAACTTGCAATAGGTATAAACAGTGCAAATAAAATAACTATCCAGATCCCTTTGCGAGCAATTTTCCGTGCTCTAACCTGTATTATTCCGACGGTTTTTAATGCAATAAAATTAGCCCCGTGAACAGCTAAAATAACCACGCTAAAAACTCCGATTAATACGGTAAACCAATCTAAAATTCCTGGGTAAACTCCCGTTTTAAAATTTGTCCAAAAAGGTAAGAAAAAGAAGCCATCCGCATCTAATGGAACGCCTCGTAGAATGTTACCCAGCGCGACTCCCAATAATAATGCAAGAGCGACACTGCCAATAGTTAGCATAGCATCCCAAAAGCTATGCCAAAGCGGGTTTGAAATTTGTGAACGCAGTTCCATTGACAAACCACGAAACATGAGCATCCACAACAAAAGTATTAATGCCAGATAATAGCCACTAAAAATAGATGCATATGCGGTAGGAAAAGCAAAAAACAAAGCACCACCTGCAATAATCAGCCAAACTTCGTTACCATCCCATATTGGGCCGATAGCATTTAGAACCGTTCTTCGTTCATCATTAGTTTTAGCAATAAAGTGATAAATAATACCCGTACCAAAATCAAAACCATCAAGCACTATAAATAGTGTTAGTAGAACTCCTAAAACAATAAACCAGAATATTTCCATTATTATTCTCCCTCTTGTGTAAGTTTAATAGGTTCAGACTCTTGAGGTGGTCCAATAGTAATTAGTCGAATAACTAAAGTAACAAAAAGTATCCCCATCAATAGATAGATAAAAGTAAAGCCTAATAAGGTAAATAATATATTACCAGAACTAACATGAGGAGAAGCACCTTCTGCTGTTCGCATTAGTCCATAAACTAGCCACGGTTGTCGCCCAGTTTCTGTGGTTATCCAGCCCGAGATTGTTGCAAGATATGGCAATGGTGCACTCAACATCAATGTCCACAGCATCCAACGCGACGGAAAAAGTTTTTTTCTCCATAATAAGAAAAGTGCAGTTAACATAATAAGAGCAAACAACGATCCTAGAATGACCATAGCATGAAAAGCATAAAAAACCAGAGGTACAGAATCTGGCCAATCTTCTTTTGGAAATGCACTCAGGCCTTTTATTTCACCATCCATTTTTCCAGTAACCAGTAAACTGTCTGCATACGGAATAACGATAGGATTATCGAGCGTTAAGGTGTCCATATTGGGTTGTCCAAAGAGGACAAAGGGAGCACCTTTTTGAGTGTGAAAAATGCCTTCCATTGCAGCGGCTTTAATTGGTTGGTGTTTAAAAACTTGCCTAGCCTCTCCATCACCAAATGGAAATATTTGAAGAACGGTTGCTACAGCAGCAATAATAACGGCGTTTCGTACATAAAGACGAGCTGACTCAATATGTTTATTGGACAGAAGATAAAAAGCACCAATAGATGCAACTACAAAGCTAGCTGTAATCAGCGTTGCATTCATATTGTGTAAATACTGCCAAAACAACCAGGGATTAGTTAACATTTCAGGCAGGCTTGTTATTGAAAATCGTCCTGTACCATCAATAGAATAGGCTACTGGGTGTTGCATCCAGGCATTAGTCGCCAAAATAAAGAACCCTGATAACCATGTCCCAATAAAGACCATGAGTGCAGCAAACCAATGAACAACTGGAGCTAAACGTTTCTCTCCAAATATCAATATTCCGAGAAAAGCTGACTCAAGTAAAAATGCAAAGAGCCCTTCCATTGCAAGCGTATTACCAATAACACCTCCGGTTCTTCTTGAAAATTCTGCCCAGTTGGTACCAAACACAAATTCCATTGGTATGCCTGTCACCACACCAAAAACAAAATTAACTGCAAATAATCTAATTAAAAAACGTACAGCCCTATTATATGCTTCATTTTTTGTATAAAGTGCGATACTTTTAAATACCACAATGATAAAAGCTAACCCCATAGTTAACTGGGGAAATAAATAATGAAAAATAACATTAAATGCAAAGTGCAATCTGTCTAGCAAAATAATCGATTCATTCATTCCTTTTCCTTAAAATATTATTAAAGTTAAAACCATACTACTCAATGTATCATTCGTACAACTTAAGCACCATAACGGACTGGTTAAATTGAAGCAGATGATGTATTACCTTATATAAAATATAAACTAGCACAAAAGTCAAGCCTTGCATAGTATATACTCAAGCCACTTTTAGAGACATATAACCATCAGGTAAAGTGTGCTTTGGTACTGCCCGGACATCGTTCGTGAACCACAAGCAAGATTTAATAGATGTTCAAGAGCGTACCTTCATAATCATACCAATTACCTTCTATCAGCCGCTACCCAATTAGGGCGGCGGTAGTTGTATAAAAACTGGGGAACCAACAACATCATTACAAGGGCAGCAAGCATCGCAAGCGCATAAGGAGTAAAAGCCATATCGGCAGTCGGTGGCAGAAAACCGATAAGCAAGCAAGCCAAAGTAGTTAAAAAACCTGTACCTGCTACCAGCCATAAACCCCATTTACGGCCACCTGGAACTCTATAGGGGCGTGCTAACTCAGCGTGTGTGTAGCGTAAACGAATAGCCGCCGCAAACAACATTAAATACATCACTGCATAAAGAATAACTGCTACCGATGTCAGCATCAAAAAAGCATTATCTATCGAAGGTACGACGAGAAATACCAATGCAACAGTACTCATAAGAATTGCCTGTACCAGCAACATATTGCGCGGTACACCTTTACTATTTAGCTTCTGTAGAACAGGTGGCAGATTACCCGCACAACCCGCTGCCCACATCCCTTTAACGGGGCCAACCACCCAGGTACTCACCTGCCCAGCAGCACCTAATGCGACAAGCAATGCAACAAGTGGTAATAACCAGCCTAGCTGTGTGCTATTAAGCAACACTTGTAAAGCTTGCACACTGCCAGAAACCATATTTATCTGATCTGCAGGTAAGACAACTGCAACCGCCAGCCCGCCAAGTAAGGTTAAAACAAAACCCAGTACCGCAGCAGAAAAAATAGCAATGGGATAATTACGCTGAACATTTCGTACTTCTCTTGCGTGTGAGGCTGAAACTTCGATACCAACTACACCAAAAATAAAACTCAGAAATAACACCGCACTTGTTTTAGCATCATGCATAGGCAACCAGTTCTCTGCATCCATCGCCAAATTTAAATGGAGCGGTTCTCCCTGTACAACATAAAACACCGCAAAACCAATAAGTAAAGCTGTTGGCAGTAATACTCCCGCTGCCAGACATATACTTGATATCCAACTGGAAGCCTGCATTCCTCGTAAATTTAACAACGTAGCTCCCCAATAAACGACAAGAATGACCGTAACAATAAACACTCGCGAATTTGCAAATGCGGGATCAATCACGTAAGCCAAACTCGCTGCCACATAAGAAAGAATTGAAGTAATGCCAAATAAACTTTGCACCCACTGCAGCCAAACGGCGGTTAATCCCCAACGAGTACCAAACGCAATTTCAACCCAATTATAAACACCATTTTTTGGCCAGGTGGTAGCCAATTCGGCCGACACCAAGGCAATTGGAACAAGAAAAGCAAACACCGTAATGATATTAAAAAACACCATTTTCATACCAGTCTCAGCCATCATTGGCATATTACGTAATGTTAAAAATAATGCCGCTGTCATGAGCGTCATAGCAACCACGCCGATGTGTTTCACTGGCATACTATTAGAGATTGATGGTTTAGTCATAGCTAGTAATATTAACGTTTTTATATTGAACTTAAGGGTATAATGAAGCAATTTTTAATGCAATAGTCAATTTTTATTGAATAACTGCCTGTGCGGCAGTGAACAATTACTATTTTTGAGTAACTACTCAGCCTAAACAAAATTTATTAGTCCGAGCGTAAGGTTAAAACCCTCATCTTTAGATGAGTAACTTTAGCTAGCAGTTGCGATTAGAATGTTGGTATGAAATATCGTCATGGTTTACATACCAAATATATATAACATTGAATATCACTTCGTTTGGGCGAGCAAATATCGCTATCAAGTTCTAAAAGGTGATGTAGGGTTACGAGTTCGCGAAT
>WGGB01000153.1 GCA_015491935.1 Alteromonadaceae bacterium | reverse complement strand
TACCCCACCGCAGGTGAGTTTACATAAAAGTAATGGTGATCAAATAACTTGGTTGGCCGAAAATAAAATAACCGCCACTCATCCTGCTGCTCCTTATATAGATGATTTAGTTGTCCCAACCTTTGGCGCGATAAAATCAACTGACGGCAAAGCTGATTTATATTATAAACTTTATCAGCCTAAAGATTTAATTCCAGGTAAAAAATATCCCGTAATTGTTAATGTTTACGGTGGTCCTCATGCCCAGCGAGTCACTAATATTTGGCAAGGTTTTACTATGATTCAATACTACTTACAGCAAGGCTATATTGTTTTTCAACTGGATAATCGCGGCTCAAATTATCGCGGTACCGCCTTTGAGTTTCCTATCTATAAGCAATTAGGTAAGGTAGAAATAGCCGATCAAATCAGTGGTGTTAATTATTTACGTAATTTACCTTTTGTTGATAAAAAACATATTGCCATTTATGGGCATTCTTACGGTGGCTATATGGCGTTAATGGCAATGTTTAAGGCTGGTGAATACTTTAGTGCAGGCGTTGCTGGTGCACCTGTTACCGATTGGATGTTATATGACACTCACTATACTGAGCGCTATTTAGAGCAACCTAAAAACAATCCTGAAGGTTATAAAAAAAGCAGTGTTTTTCCCTATATTGATGGCTTAAAAGGCGATTTATTACTTTATCATGGCATGGCTGATGACAATGTGTTGTTTACCAACAGCACTAAATTAATGAAAGCACTGCAAGATAAAAATAAACACTTTGAATTAATGACATATCCGGGTAGTAAACACAGTATGCGTGGTAAAAAAGTTAAAGTGCATTTAAATACCACGATTGCAGATTTTTTTGAACGGCATTTAAAAAATAAAAAAGAAGCTAATTTTTAGCTTCTAATCGTTAGTTTTTAAATAGTTATACCAAATAATAACGGTAGATCGCTGCTTACGTCCCATGAATGTGATTTATTAGGTAATGCTGGAGCAGATTCTCCTGCCTCGACAAATAACAAGTATCTATATTAGTTATTTGTCGAGCTTCGCTGCGCTCAGGCCGACCTACAATGATGACATACTTAAAGCTATAGTTTTTCTTTAAGCCGCTTCTATTTCTATCGCATTTTCTTCGCGATCAAAAATCACATAACGACCAATCTCATGGCCAGATTCAATATCATGGGTCATTTTATTTAAATAAGGTTCGGCATCCTCAGTGCTTGGTGCTTTACCATTATCGCCATTTAAACTAGCAATAAAAACAAAATTCCAATTTTTTTCTATTGAATCCGCTTCTTTAACCAAGGCTGTAAATGTTGATAATTCTTCGGGTAATTTATCAACACACATTACGGGACTAATCGTGCCGCGTTGATGTTTTTTACTTTTTTTAGGATTTTGTGCATCCGCATTAGCAAACAAAAATAAAAGACGTTGTGGTTGCTCTTGCTCTGCGGTCATTTTTAGCAGATCTTTAAATAATTTGATCATTGTTGTTTACTCAATAAATTAATAGGTTAGTTTTATTATGCTGTTATTAGCAAGTAATTAGCCGATAAAATAAAGCCAATATATTAACAAAATATACTGGCTTGGTGTTGATAGAGATCTTTAAAATCTTAAATATTGCTTACTAAGGCATCATTTGATCTTGATCTGCACCTTCTTTTTCAACCACTTCTGGGATCAAATGTTCTTTTGAAATACCAAAAGCTAAGGCGATAGAACTGGCGACATAAACCGATGAATAAGTACCAACAAAGACACCAAATAATAACGCTGTTGCAAAACCGTGAATTAATTCACCGCCTTTTAAGAATAATGCTAATAGCACCAAAATAGTCGTTAATGAAGTGATCATAGTACGACTTAGCGTTTGTGTTAACGATATATCAATAACTTCAGCGGGCGTTTTATTACGCAATTTACGGAAGTTTTCACGAATACGATCTGACACCACAATGGTATCATTAAGTGAATAACCTATTACCGCTAAAATAGCCGCTAATACGGTTAAATCGAACTCTAATCCTAACAATGAAAACAAACCCACCGTTAAAATAACGTCGTGAAATAGCGCTATAACCGAACCAACCGCAAAACGCCATTCAAAGCGAAAAGCAACATACATTAATATACAAATTAGTGCGGTTAACATGGCTAAACCGCCTTGTTCTTTTAACTCATCACCAACGCTTGAACCAACAAATTCAATACGACGCATGGTGATTTTTTGCCCTGTACCTTTTTTTAAAACATCAAGTACTTTATTACCAATCATTGAGGCTTTAACACCTTCGCGCTGTGCTAAACGAATAACCACATCGCGACTTGTGCCATAAAATTGTACCACGGCATCAGGATAACCATTATCTTTCATCACTTGACGTATTTGTTTAAGATCGGCCGCTTTTTCTAAACCCACTTCAATTAAGGTACCACCCGTAAAGTCTAAACCAAAATTTAACTTATCAACAAACAAAGTTATTGCGGCGGTTACCATCATTAAAATACTAAATACC
>WGGB01000152.1 GCA_015491935.1 Alteromonadaceae bacterium | reverse complement strand
TTATAGTGTTCTTCAATGTGTTCTTCTGCCAATATTGGTTCACCTGCAGCAACGCGACCAATTAGCGGCATACCTTGTTCTTCATGTTGTTGAAATTGCTCCGGTAACCGAATACCGCGGGAGGTGCCAGGTAGCATTTCGATGTAGCCTTTTTTGGCTAATGCTTTTAAATGTTCTTCTGCCGCGTTAGCTGATTTAAAGCCAAAAAAAGTTGCAATTTCTGCACGGGTAGGTGGCATACCAGTATTGGCAATTTTTTCTTTTATTAAATCAAATATTTGTGATTGGCGTGTAGTTAAAGGGCGCAAGGCTAACATTTGTTAAATCCTGTTAATTTATACAGCTGTACATATTTTCAGTATAAACGGCTTAACTAAAAAAGCAATTGATTTAATAAGTTTTGTTATTGGTGTTATCAAATTTCAAGTAAAATTTTCACAAAATTTGCTTATTTATAATACTGTGTGTTACGTTTTATTAGAGATGCAATACTTTAGTGCAGTTTTATGACAAAAAAATATACTAGTTTTTCAACATTTTATCCATTTTACTTAAGTCAACATAAAAATAAAATTTGTCGCCGACTGCACTTTGTTGGCTCAGGAATAATATTATTACTGTTACTGTGTACCATACTACTTGGTAATTTATCCTTGCTGTGGTTTTTGCCTATTATTGGTTATGGCTTTGCTTGGTTTGGTCATTTTTTCTTTGAGAAGAATAAGCCGGCCACGTTTACCTATCCCTTTTATAGTTTGATGGGCGATTGGGTCATGTTTAAAGATATTTTAATCGGCAAAATCAAACTATAATAATGTAAGCAATAAGTCTGTGTATTAGGGGCAGCGACGCCTTTATATACAGCACTGCTTATTTTCCCCTTTCCTTGCAACCTGAATTCGTATAATAAGTGCATAACTCTGTAGGTCATTGATAGCAATACACCTTTGAATTAAGACAAGACTTAGATGTATTCTGTATCAGCTACCAGACCAATGACAGGATCTGCAAATGAGCTATTTACACCTAAATCTTGAAGAAAGACATTATATCAAAATCGAACGAAAACACGCCTAGGTATGGTCTTGGTGCAAGACTTAATTTTGAAACCGGTAATGGTAACGGTTCAGTCCGTGTAAATACTGTTTCGGGTGATATTAAAGTGGCTAAAAAATAATTTACTAACCTAAAAAATATCACTCTTTTTAACACAAATTTTATCTTGGTTCGAGGCAAAATTTGCGCTGTTTTTTTAATTCTACATACACTTTAAACGAATAATCTGCTACATTAGCTGCATTGAAATTCCAGTATAAACGGTAGTAATTAATGGCTGTGCCACAATCGCCACAATTTGCAAACAGTGCTAATAAAGGCTTTCCCAAAGACCAAAAAAAATTCGTAGATAAGCAAGTTAATGAGCTTAAAGTACCCCCGCATTCTCTTGAGGCGGAGCAATCGGTATTAGGCGGATTATTACTTGATAACCAAATGTGGGATCGGGTTAGTGAGGCAGTGGTTGCTCAAGATTTTTACACCCGTTCACATCGACTTATTTTTGAAAGTATTGGTGCGTTGATTGAAGCCGGCGATCCCGTTGATTTAATTACGCTGTCAGAGTCGCTTGAAAACGAACAAAAACTCGATGATGCAGGCGGTTTCGTTTATCTTGCTGAAATGATGAAAAACACGCCAAGTGCTGCCAATATCAGCGCTTATGCCCATATCGTTCGCGAACGAGCTGTGATCAGAGAAATGATTGCCGTTGCACATGATATTGCTGAAGCTGGATTTGATCCCCAAGGACGAGACAGTGCTGAATTATTGGATTACGCTGAAACTTTAGTTTTTAAAATTGCAGAACAGCGCACTAATAAATCTGAGGGTCCTGAAAACATTAACTCCGTTTTAGAAAAAACCATAGACCGCATCGAAAAACTTTATCAACAACCTCATGATGGTATTACTGGTGTTTCAACCGGATTTACCGATTTAGATAAACTTACCACGGGACTACAACCGTCGGATTTAATTATTATTGCCGCGCGTCCATCAATGGGTAAAACAACTTTTGCGATGAATTTAGCTGAAAATGCAGCAATGACAGAAGACAAACCCGCCTTAATTTTTAGCTTAGAAATGCCGGCAGATCAAATTATGATGCGGATGCTTGCCTCGCTTGGTCATATTGATCAAACAAAAATTCGTACGGGCCAACTCGATGATGAAGATTGGGCACGTTTATCTTCAACCATGGGTTTACTCATTGATAAAGGTAAAATGTATATTGATGATGCTGCTGCATTAACACCGACAGAGCTGCGTTCACGCGCTCGTCGTGTTCATCGTGATAATAATGGCTTAAGTTTGATCATGGTTGATTATCTGCAACTGATGCGGGTACCCGCCTTAAGTGAAAATCGTACTCTAGAAATTTCAGAAATATCTCGTTCATTAAAAGCCCTTGCTAAAGAATTGCAAGTGCCCGTTATTGCGTTATCGCAGCTAAACCGTAGTTTGGAGGGCCGTGCAGATAAACGTCCCATGAATTCAGATTTACGTGAATCGGGTGCGATTGAGCAAGATGCTGATTTGATCATGTTTATTTATCGTGATGAAATTTATAACGATAACTCGGAAGACAAAGGTACCGCCGAAATTATTATAGGTAAGCAACGTAATGGTCCTATTGGTCGTGCACGCTTAACTTTTCAAGGGCAATATTCTCGTTTTGACAATTATGCTGGTCCTAAAATTTTTGAAGAAGATTAATCTTAAAGTCAATGAATAGTCATTTTAAGCCGGGCATTATTACCGCCACCGCAATTATAGACAGCAAAGCGTTACTCGCTAATTACCAACAAATAAAATCGTTAGCACCGAGCGCCAAGATATTAGCGGTATTAAAGGCAAATGGTTATGGTCATGGCTTAGCGCGTATGGCTAACATATTAGTGAATAGTACCACCCCCGTCGATGCCTTTGGTGTGGCGCGTTTAGATGAAGCTTTAATACTACGCGCGTCTGGTATTGTGCAACCCATCGTGTTGCTTGAAGGCGTATTTAATCAAGCAGATTTACCTGTTGTAGCGGTAAATGATTTACAAGTAGTTGTGCACGATAAAGAACAACTCAACGCCATAATTAACATATCACCCGAAAAACTACGGCAAAAACAACTCAAAGTCTGGTTAAAAATAGATACTGGTATGCATCGTCTTGGTATTGATAAAGAGTTGTTCCAATATTTTTATCACGCCTTACAACAGTCACATAATGTACAACTCCCCCTCGTATTAATGAGTCACCTTGCCTGTGCTGATGAGCAGAATAATCAAAATACCGCAACACAGTTAACACTTTTCGAACAAATCACCGCTAAATATACCGAGCCTAAATCGTGTGCCAATTCCGCAGGTATTTGTGCTTGGCCAGCCAGTCATTACAACTGGTTACGACCTGGTTTGATGCTATATGGTGTTTCACCTTTAAATGATGCTACCGAAAATCAAGAGGCTAGCGCAGTCGCACTCAATATAGCTCCAGTAATGACATTACAAGCCAGTATTATTGCTATTCGTCAAGTAAAAACAGGAGAATGTGTTGGTTACGGAGCAAACTGGACCAGTGATAAAAACACCACCATTGGTGTAATAGCCATTGGTTATGGTGATGGTTATCCCCGCCATGCAGAAAACGGCACGCCCGTGTTACTCAATGGGCGAATTGTGCCGTTAGTCGGTCGCGTTTCAATGGATATGATCACCGTTAACTTAGGTGAAGAGCAACCTGATAACACAAATCATGACGAGATCGGCGATATTGCGACACTTTGGGGCAAAGGGCTACCGGTAGAAGTTATTGCAAAGCATGCCACCACTATTCCTTACGAATTATTGTGTAATATTAAATCCCGTGTAAAAAAAATACTCATTTAATTTAATGGATTAGTAGGGAAATATTTGACAACATACTAAATAGTTACTTTATTTGGTTTTAACTAGGCACTTCAATACCATACAATCGGTATTAGATCTGGTTGATGCTGATATTAATGAATTGAACAGCAAATAAACTATGAGTAATTATAGAAAAAAATGGCATTCCATGATAAAAATAAGGGAACAACCTTATGTGGACTCCCTCTTGTCAACAATAAAAACTTTTTTGAAGAAATTAAACGCTTACTTATGTTCGAGCTCTAATTGAGTAGCTAACTCTGGCTCATTGATATTTGCGCGAACAGGTGGTCAAATCTATTAAGCGAGCGCTAGGCTCTTGGTTGTTCACTGACTTCACCCGCTGGTTTTTACCTTCAATTGTGCGTTTTTATTGTTTGAACCTGTTAAGCTGAAATTAATTCAGCCTTGTATTCTGTGCCTTGAGTTAACATGGCAAATGCTGTTCTTACCGTTTTATTTGCTAATGCTACGGCTGCACAACGTTTTCCTCTACGTGCAACCAGTGCCTGTATCCACGCTTCTTTTTTTGTTTTCGCTTCTCGCGTGATTATGCGATTAATAGCGGCCATTGCACCGACCACAAGATTACTACGCAGCATACTATTTTTAACATATTTACCTATACTACCCAGTTTGACTTTGCCTCCTGATGAATACTGTATAGGTGTTAACCCGATACAGGCTGAAGCATCTTTGCCTTTGTTAAACATCTCAGGTTGGCAACCCAATGCTATATATAAATTAACCGCATTGATGGTACTGACACCTTCTAATTTGAGCAGTCTTTTACAGTCGCTGTGCTTTGTTGATATTTTGGCTAATGTTTCTTCATAATGAGCTATTGATTTAAGCAAGGTACTGTATTGCGTCCAAGCCATTTTTAAGGCGCTCCTAAACTCAAAGGATAAATTGTTTTCGCCATCTTCCAGTGTACTTTGAATAACACCTTTCAACCCGCCATGACGACTAGAAACTCGAATGTTCAATTCCAGTAACAAGCTTTTCAACTGATTAGACAAGGCCGTTTTTTGCTTAATGGCTAATTCTCTAAAACGCACTATTGATTGAAGCTGTTGTTGCTCAATATTTTTGCCTGAAATAAAATTAACGTCTGGCAGTAATGCGGCTTGTACAATCGCTAAGGCATCATTTTTATCAGTCTTTTGATTTTGACGAACAGAATTGACAAGCTTAGGACAAATTAAACGCGCGTCATGACCTAAACTACAGGCTTTTTGCTTCCAATAGTTAGATGTGGCACATGCTTCAAATACTACTATCGCTGACTTTTGGTTAGCTAAGAATGTTAAAAACTCACTTGTTGTCATTTCTTTATTAGAACGCACTCTTTTGTTTGTATATATACAAACTTGGATAACTTCTTTTGCTAAATCTACACCAACGATAGTATTATTCATTTTACGGACTCTTTTTAATATGTTTTGTGTGGTAACAAGTATATTACCTCACTTCTTAGGGAGTGAGGGAGTCCAATTATCTATTAATAAAAAACTGCGCCTTGATCATGAATTACTCAGTAGTCCTGAAACAGATATTTGAAGTATCATGAGTATGAGCCAAGTTTTTTTAGTGCTACCCTTCAATACCGCTATGGCGAAGTAAAGCATCAATTTCAGGTTCGCGACCACGAAAGGCTTTAAACAATTCACTGGGTTCTTGGCTTCCACCTTTTTCTAATACATTGGTTAAAAAGGCTTTACCGGTTTCAGAGTTGAATATGCCTTGTTCTTCAAATAACGCGAAGGCATCGGCAGACAATACTTCAGCCCATTTGTAGCTGTAATAACCAGCGGCATAACCACCGGCAAAAATATGACCAAAACCGTGTTGAAAACGATTAAAACTTGGCGCCTTGATCACCGCATACTGTTGGCGAACATTATCTAAAATATGTTGAATATAATTACTTTGATCAGCATTGTTAGGATCGTATTGGGCATGCATTTGAAAGTCGAAAATACTAAATTCTAATTGACGTAACATTTGCATAGCCGATTGAAAGTTTTTCGCGGCTAACATTTTATCAAGCATAATTTGTGGTAAAGGTTCACCACTTTCAAAATGGCCAGAAATAAACGCTAACGCTTCTGGCTGCCAACACCAGTTTTCCATAAATTGACTGGGTAATTCTACTGCATCCCATGGTACACCATTAATGCCGGCAACACTGGCCGCACTAATTTTGGTAAGCATGTGGTGAAGGCCGTGACCAAATTCATGAAATAGGGTTACCGCTTCATCATGGGTAAAAAGTGCTGGCTTATCGCCAATAGGTTTAGTGAAATTACAGGTTAGATAAGCCACCGGTAATTGAATGGCATGCTCATTTAATTGGCGACGACCAACACAATCGTCCATCCAAGCACCACCGCGTTTGTTTTCACGGGCGTATAAATCTAAATAAAAGCTACCGCGTAAATTATCAGTTTGGTCATATATATCGAAAAACTTAACGTCGTCATGCCATACATCAACACCCGTTCGCGCTTTTATATTTAAACCATATAAACGATGTACTACTTCAAATAAGCCAGCAACCACTTTGTTTTCAGGAAAATAAGGGCGTAAATCTTCGTCAGAAATAGCATAACGACTTTGTTTTAGTTTCTCACTGTAATAAGCAAGATCCCACGCTTGTAAATCGCTCATTTTATATTCTTGTGCAGAAAATTCGACTAACTCTTTATAATCACGTTGTCCTTGAAGCTGTGATTTAC
>WGGB01000151.1 GCA_015491935.1 Alteromonadaceae bacterium | reverse complement strand
GCTTTAGGTCCTAATTTAGCGGGAGTTATTGGCAGAAAAGGTGAGGCTTTTGTGTTGAAAAAATTAACTGATCCTAAATTTAATAACCAAGCTTCTGCAATGCCGAAATTTCCGATGACGAATGTGGATAAAAAAGCTATTGCTGACTTTTTAGCTAAGCAATAAGCTCAAATGGAAATAAAGTTTAATTAAAAACTTGACCTAGGTGTTACACCTAGGTCTATATTTTATTCATCAATATAATGGTAAGCGTAAGAAGGTAAATAGGAATGCAAATATTGTTATTAAAAATAAAGGTGGGAGTGATATGAAAGTCAGTAGTTTAGCGAAAGCGTTAAACACGACTCCTGATACTGTGCGTCATTATACAAAAATAGGCTTACTTAAACCGATTAAAGGCTTAGAAAATGGTTATAAATTTTATAATAGTGCGCAACAGCAACGCCTAGCATTTATTTTAACCGCGCGGCATTTAGGTTTTACCATAAAAGATATTACTGAAATCTTTAATGAAACAGATAAAAACAACCCTGCTTGTCCGATAGTTCGTGACATTATTGAAAAACGCTTAGTTGAAATAGAGCAAAAATTTCAACAAATGCAAACCATGATGACACTTATGCAGCAAGCAAGAGAGCAATGGCGAAATATGCCTGATAGGGCACCTGACAGCCATAGTATTTGCCACTTAATTGATGCATTTTCTCAAACGCAAACATCATTATTAACCACTAAAATAAAGGAATAAGCCATGAATGCTTCTGAAAATAAAAGCACCACAAGCAAAGAAAAAACACTTTGTTTAGCTATTACTGGCATGGGCTGTAAAAGCTGTGTAGCTAAAATAGAAGGTGCATTTAATGCGCTTGATAATGTTGTTAGTGCAACGGTTAATTTTGAACAAAAGACACTAACCATTTCGGGTAGTCTCGACTCACAACAAGCGATTAATCTTATTAACGAATTAGGTTACCAAGCGAGTGTGAGTAATGAAGATCACAATGGCGAGCCATCAATAAAACAACAGACTGAAAATGAAGTAAAAAAATCAACTAACAATCATAAAACTTGCCATCCAACAAGCGCTAATACTGAAACTCAAGTAGCTAAAACTACAGAACTCATTATTGAAGGAGCAACCTGTGCCAGCTGTGTTGGTAAAATTGAAAAAGCATTAAAAGCAATTGACGGTGTTGTTGATGCGTCAATGAACTTAGCACAGTTTACCGTCATGGTTACGGGGAATGTTGAAGAAGCCAAGTTAATAGAAGCCATTGAAGCGATTGGTTATCAAGCAAAAAGTCGAATTAACATCAGTGATGATGAAGTTATGGCTGAAAAAGAACAAGCTGATATGGCGTACTACCAAAAGTTAATGCGCAATATGTGGGTGGCACTAGGTTTAGGTATTCCGTTAATGCTTTACAGTATTTTTGGCGAAAGTATGACGGTAGCTACTGATACAGAACGCTTGGTATGGCTATTTATTGGTATAGTCTGTCTTGGGGTGATGTATGTAGCAGGCAAGCATTTTTATATAGGTGCATGGAAATCTTTTTGGAATCACAGTGCCAATATGGACACTCTTATTGCATTAGGTACAGGTACGGCATGGACTTATTCTATGTTTGTCGTTATAGCGCCTAATTTGGTACCTGAAATGGCGCGACACGTTTATTTTGAAGCTACTGCCATGATCATCGGTTTAATTGATTTAGGGCTAGCATTAGAGATAAAAGCACGTGGACGCACCAGTGAAGCGATAAAACGCTTAATTGGTTTACAAGCCAAAACGGCACGAGTGATAAAGGAAATAAATGGCACACTAGAAGAAAGTGATATTGCTATTGAGCTGGTTGAACTAGGTGATCATATTCGAGTGCGACCAGGTGAAAAAGTAGCCGTTGATGGTGTTGTTGTTGAAGGTAACTCAAGTCTTGATGAATCAATGTTAACGGGTGAACCTATGCCTGTTGAAAAACATATTGATGATGAAGTCGTTGCAGGAACGTTAAATAAATCGGGTACCTTAGTGTATAAAGCCACCCGTGTCGGTAAAGATACAGCACTTGCCCACATTATTAATATGGTAAAAAAAGCACAAAACTCTAAACCACCTATTGGTCGTTTGGCTGATATTATTGCCGGCTATTTTGTACCAACAATTATGATTATTGCAGTAGTTAGTGCATTAATTTGGCTTAATTTTGGTCCAGAGCCAACGGTTGCCTTTGCGATTGTTAGTGCAACAACGGTACTGATTATTGCTTGTCCTTGTGCACTAGGTTTAGCAACCCCGATGTCAGTCATGGTAGGTGTTGGTAAAGCTGCTGAAGCTGGTGTGCTTATTCG
>WGGB01000150.1 GCA_015491935.1 Alteromonadaceae bacterium | reverse complement strand
ACGATATTTTTCTGCATCAAAAAAGCGCCGATCATTGGTTGAACAGCCACCACCAGGACCACCATGAACAAACAATACAGGCTGACCATTAGGGTTGCCGCATTGCTCTACATAAAGTTGATGTTGCTGGTCTACGGCAAGTAAAAAAGTGTTATAAGGCTCAATTTCGGGATAAAAATCAGTATATTGTTCGTTATTCATTTATTTTCTCTTAGTATTTTGCATTTATATTTGTACTTTGCTGGGATTAGCCTTTTAATTCCCATACTAACCATGAAGGTAACTGTTGTTGCTTAGCTAAATTCATTGCACGTTGTTGGTGCTTTTTGGCTGCCTCTTTTTTATTTAGCGCCTTTAAAGCGAGACTCATTTGATGATGCCAAAGCGCATTATTTTCACTGTGTGTTTTTATATTATTTAACAGTGTTAATGCTCGTTCTGGTTGTTTTTTTGCATTAAATCCTTTGGCTAGTTGAATACTAACCATAGCTAAAGATTCAGGAAAATCTTTTTTTATGTCACTAAGTAAATCGTCAACTTTGTCGGTTTGCTTTGACCAAAAAATATATTTTGAAAATTTATATGCTTGTACCCATTCAAACTGAAAGCCAGCCCAATTTTTTTGTTTTGCTTTAAATTGTGCGAGTACTTGCTGGTAACTTTTTGCTTTCATCATCTCTTGTGGATCAATATAAAAGTCACCCGCTAAAAAGGTTAAACCATCGTAGAGTGCAGGCAAAGCAGTGCTAAAGTGACTTTCATTAGGGTAGTGTTTAAATTGCCATTGCCAATTTTTTAACGCTTTGTTCTTACTTGTTTTGATTGCTTTTTTGAGTGTCTTAACGGTTTTGTTTATACCCATTTCTTCTTCATTAGCCAGTGAAATAAAAAATGGAGGTAAGTTATGTTTAGTGTTTTTTGCAAACAGCGATAATTTTTTTACTAATGCGTAGTTATCAAACCAAGCACTTGGGCTCATCGCTAAAAAGGCATTAAAAGGCGTGTTGTCTTGCATCATTTCAAAGGTGGTAAAAAGTCCGCCTAAGGAATAGCCAGCTAACGCTTTTTTATTATTCAGGCGAAAATCGTGTGCAATAATAGGCAATAATTCATTGTGTAAATAGTGTGAAAATTGTTTCGCGCCACCGTAATTGTTAGCATCATCGGTTTCACTTTTTATTGGCCAAGTTGTATTTCGCACATAATCGCTATCACCTTGAGTGGCAACACCAATAACGATCATCGGCGGAATTTTACCCATTCTAGCTAGGTTAGTGACTAGTGCTGATGTATGTTGAAACTGAAAATCACCGTCAATAACAAATAAACTGGGGTAATGACGTTTTTCTCCATAATAATTTTCAGGTAACGACACCATATAACGGCGCTTACCCTTAAAAATTGTTGAATAGTGTTGATATTCATAGCCAGCAATAATAGGGGTTTTATTTGCTGGGGTTAATTGCTTTGCTGTTAATTCATTGGCGGTTGTCGGTAGCAAGGTAAATAAACACAATATCAGCAAACTTAATGGTAAAAAATATTTATTGAACATGACTATCCTTTAATTGTTCTGTTGTTGTTTTTAAATTATGCCAAAGCGCATGAGCAACAGGCCCTAAATGTTTGTTGGTTAATTTGAGGGCGTAATAATTAAGCTCAGCAGCCTGTTCAAAATCGGCGAGTGTTAATGCTTGTAACGAACCGTTGGCTAGCTCTGTTTTAATATGGTTATCAGGCAATCGTCCCCAACCCATACCACTTAATACTAAGGTTTTTTTTGTGCTAAAGTCATTTACATACCAACAGCGTTGTCCTGATTGTACGCTGTAATTTTTACCTTTACTACGCTGACCTGAGTCTTGTACCACTATTTGATATTCGTTTTGTAGCGCTTTAACTGAGCTTAATTTCGGGTGACGTTGTACTAATTTTGGTGCCGCTACGTTGATTAAAAAGCCTTGGTAGAGAAAATAGCCCTCAAGGTTTTCGGCTTCTAAATCGATCATCCCAACAGGTGTTATGGCAATGTCAGCTTGTTCATTTTCAACGGCTTCAAAGGCGCCACTAATATATTCTTGCCTAATAATAATTTGTGTACGAGGAAACTGATTTTGGGTTTGTTCTAACAAAGGAATAATTTTATTAAGGTCGTAAGCCGCTTCTATCGCAATGGTTATACTGGCTTCATGACCACTGTTAAGATGATTTGATAAGGCTTTAATTTCTTGTGCTTCGTTAAGTAAACGCAAGGCATGATTATAAATTTGTCTTCCTGCTTCACTTAATACTAACCGATAGCCTTGTCGATCAAACAGGGTAATATTTAGTTGTTGCTCTAATTGTTTGATCCCTTGGCTGATTGCTGGTTGAGTTTTATGCAAAAGCTCACTGGCTTTTTTTAAACTGCCTTGCTCTGCAACCAGTTTAAGCATAGTTAGTTGTTCTAATGTCATGAGTTTTCAACTCTAAAGAAGTTAACTTAAGCTTAATAAGATATAAATTATTATTCAATATTAATTTATGTTTTAGCTATTCATAATAGCTTTATGAAAACACATTTCATGAAAATCTACGTTATGAAAATTTACTCATGAAAAAAATAGTCGAAATTAAATGAAAAATAGTGACACACATTACGGATACTTAACCATTGTTTTACATTGGTTAAGTGCGTTAATCATATTTGCCTTATTCGCTTTAGGGTATTGGATGGTTGAACTAACCTATTACGATAGTTGGTATGAAACTGCGCCAGCGTTACATAAAAGTATAGGTATATCGCTGTTTCTTTTACTACTAGTTAGAGTTATGTGGCGAAGCAAACAAGTTAACCCTGAGCCGTTAGCGACGCATAACCGATTTGAGCAAAAATCAGCTCATGCGGTACATATAATTTTATATGCGTTGTTATTTACTATCATGTTAAGTGGCTACTTAATTTCAACCGCCGATGGTGTTGGTATTGAGGTATTTAATTTATTTACCGTACCTGCTTTTTCAGCGTTTATAGAAAACCAAGAAGATATTGCTGGTGTTATTCATCAGTATTTAGCCTATAGCATGATAGTTATTGCGCTACTTCACGCTTTGGCGGCATTAAAGCATCATTTTATAGACAAAGACGCCACGCTAAAACGAATGTTAGGTTGGCGTAAAAACTCATAATTTACTTGAACCATATCTCATTAAAATAGGAAAAACTATGACTAAAATATTAAAAAGCACCTTATTAGCAGCAGGCTTAGCCGCAACATTAATAAGCTCATTAACCAACGCCGCTGATTATGTGATTGATACCAAAGGCGCTCATGCATCAATTAATTTTAAAATTAAACATTTAGGTTATAGCTGGTTAACAGGGCGATTTGATCGATTTAAAGGGACATTTAATTATGATGATGCCCATGTTAGCGATAGCAAAATAGTGGTGAATGTTGATACCTCAAGTATTGATACCAATCATGCAGAACGCAATAAACATTTAAAAAGCAGCGACTTTTTGAATGTAAATAAATTTGCTGAGGCTAAATTTGAAAGTACTAAAATCATTGACAAAGGCAATGGTAAATTAGCGATTGCAGGCACGCTTTCGCTACATGGTGTCAGTAAAAATATTACCATTGATGCAGTAAAAGTAGGTGAAGGTAAAGATCCGTGGGGCGGCTATCGTGTTGGCTTTACTGGCACAACAACGCTTACTTTGAAAGACTTTGCTATTGATTACAATTTAGGCCCAGCGTCAACACAGGTAATTTTAGAGCTTAATATAGAAGGTATT